>DAINBM010000007.1:0-7096 GCA_036732965.1 Caulobacteraceae bacterium
TGCGCTTGGACTTGGACATCTTCTCGACGCCCACCACCTCGACCGCCTGGCCGAACTCGGTGTCCACCCAGATGCCGTCGCGCTTCTCCACCTCGTTGGGCTGGAGCCACATCCCGTTCTGCGAGCGATAGGCCTCGTGGGTGACCATGCCCTGGGTGAACAGGCCGGCGAACGGCTCCTTCACCCCCACCAGACCGTCATCGGCCAGGGCCCGGGTCAGGAAGCGGGCATAGAGCAGGTGCAGCACCGCGTGCTCCACCCCGCCGATATACTGGTCCACCGGCAGCCAGTAGTCCGCCGCCGCCTTGTCGATGGGCGTGTCGGCGCGGGGATTGGCGAAGCGGGCGAAGTACCAGCTGGAATCCACGAAGGTGTCGAAGGTGTCGGTCTCCCGCTCCGCCGCCTTGCCGCAGGAGGGGCAGGACACGAACCGCCAGGTGGGATGACGCAGCAGGGGGTTGCCCGGCTTGTCGAAGGCCACGTCATCGGGCAGACGCACGGGCAGCTGGTCGTCGGGCACCGGCACCACGCCGCAGTCCGGGCAGTGGATGATCGGGATCGGACAGCCCCAGTAGCGCTGCCGCGACACGCCCCAGTCCCGCAGGCGATAGACCGTCGCCCCCTGGCCGCGGCCCTGGTCCTCGACCCGGGCGATAGCCGCCCCCTTGGCCTCCTCGATGGTCAGACCGTCGAGGAACTGCGAGTGGAAGATGCGGCCCGGTCCCACATAGGCGTCGGTGCCGACGGTGAAGCTCGCCGGATCCGCCCCCGCCGGCAGCACCACCGGGGTGACGCCGAGGTCGTACTTGCGGGCAAAGTCCAGGTCCCGCTGGTCATGGGCCGGACAGCCGAAGATGGCCCCCGTGCCGTAGTCCATCAGGATGAAGTTCGCGACCCAGACCGGCAGCTTCCAGTCCGGATCGAAGGGATGGGCGACGGTGACGCCGGTGTCGAAGCCCTTCTTCTCGCCGGCCTCGATATCGGCCTCGGAGGCCCCGCCGCGACGGCATTCGGCGATGAATTCCGCTAGGGCGGGATTGTCGGCCGCCAGGGCCTGGGCCAGGGGATGATCCGCCGCCACGCCGACGAAGCTGGCCCCGTAGAGGGTGTCGGGGCGGGTGGTGTAGACCTCGATCCGGTCGAAGCCCGCTGGGGCCCCCGCCGCCACGTCGAAGTGGAAGCGCAGGCCCTGGCTGCGGCCGATCCAGTTCTCCTGCATCGTCCGGACCTTGTCCGGCCAGCGGTCGAGGGTCTTCAGCCCCTCGATCAGGTCGTCGGCATAGTGGGTGATGCGCAGGAACCACTGGGTCAGCTTGCGCTTCTCCACCGGCGCGCCGGAGCGCCAGCCGCAGCCGTCGATCACCTGCTCGTTGGCCAGCACGGTCATGTCGACGGGGTCCCAGTTGACCACGCCCTCCCGGCGATAGGCGAGGCCCCGGCGGTACAGCTCCAGGAACAGCTTCTGCTCCTGGCCGTAATATTCGGGGTCGCAGGTGGCGAACTCCCGGCTCCAGTCGATGGCGAGGCCCAGTTCCTTCAGGGGCTCGCGCATGGCCGCGATGTTCTCGTAGGTCCAGCCCTTGGGATGGACGCCCTTCTCCATGGCGGCATTCTCGGCGGGCATGCCGAAGGCGTCCCATCCCATGGGATGGAGCACGTTGAAGCCCTGGGCCCGCTTGTAGCGCGCCACCACGTCACCCATGGTGTAGTTGCGCACATGCCCCATGTGGATGCGCCCCGAGGGATAGGGGAACATCTCCAGCACGTAGTACTTCGGACGGTCCCCGGCCTCTTCAGGCGTCAGGGTGCGGAAGGTGTTTGCGTCCGCCCACTGCGCGCGCCAGCGGGGTTCGGAGACTTTCGGATTGTAGCGGCCCATGCGGGCGACTTATCAGCCCTTCACGTTGATCGTCGAGAGCTTTAGCTGCCGGGCGCGGGTCAGGATCGCATTTTCCACGTCCACATCGGTCTGACCCGACACCGGTGCATTGATCCAGCCGCCCGACGCGTCCTTGACCTGCTTGAACACGGTCACCGAGACACCGTCCGCGCGCAGGCGGGTGTCAAGGATGTAGACGGTGGCCTTGAAGCGCTCATCCGGCTTTTCCGGATTGGCGTACCAGTCGGTGATGATCACGCCGCCGAACGGATCGGCCGAGGCGAGCGGCATGAAGGACAGGGTGTCGAGGGAGGCGCGCCAGAGGAAGGCATTGACGCCGATCCCGGCGGGTGCGGCCGCGGCCGCCTTGTCCGGGTTGCGCTTGCCGAAGGGGAAGCTGCCGCTGCCGCTGGATGCCTGATCCCCGCCATGGGCGCAGGCGGTCAGCATGAGCGCACCGGCCATCACCGCGCCGGTCCTGAGTGTAAACGACATCTTCCACTGCTCCATCACGCGGGTCCGCCGGTGTCGGCCTGTCCCCGGCCGTCACCGCACCAAAGTTCCATCCGGCCGAGCCGACAGGGACATCGACTATCCCAAGGTTGGTCCTATACCACGGCAGGAAAGCGTCCAAGCCGCAAAAAATCGCCAATCGTCGTGTCCGTATCGCCACAGGGGGGAAGCGTTCCGGCCGAAATCGACCCGTTTTGATTGACGCTTATCAATCATGCGGCTTAAGCCAAATGTCAGGTTGGTGCGTCCATCGTCCGCGGGTCGGTCGGGATGCTCCGGACCGGGGTCGGCATGTCGTCGGCTCGCTGTTGGGATGAAGACGTCATGTTCTGGAAGGCGACCCTGGCTACGGCTGCGGCGCTCCTGATTGCGGGGGCGGCCGAGACTGCGTCCGCAGAGACGGCCAAGGCATCGGTCCAGACCAACTTTGTCGGAGACATCGACCCCACCGGCCCCTGGACGGTGAAGCCCGACCACAAGACCCTGCTGTTCGGCGGCAATGGTCGCTGGGGCCTGAAGCTCGACATGGAGCAGCCGCTCGGCCGTGACATGGCCTGGAAGGACGTCAATGCCGGGGCCTATCTGAAGCTGACCCCCACCATCCGGGTCGGTGGCACGGTGGGTCTGGGTGACCGTCTGGCCCAGCCGCAGAAGGTGACGCCGCAGGACACCGCCCCGCGGGTCCACCTCGAGACCGCCTTCAAGTTCTGACATCGACCCGGGCCCGTCGGGACCCGCCGATGGCCTCCACCGCCGCGAACCCCGCGACCCCCGTGCCCTTCAATCTTGTCGCCGTCCGCGGACCGACCCCCCCGAGCGCCAGGACCGGAACCGACGCGCCGCGCACCAGGGCCGCAAGGCGCGTGACGCCCAGGGCCCGACCGGCCGACGGGCTGCGGCTCGGAAAGATCGCCGACAGGAACACCGCATGCGCCCCCGCCCGACCGGCGCGGGCGACAGCAGCGGCCCCATGGGCCGCGGTGGTCACGATCCAGCGGGGCCGCTGGTGGCGCAGTCGGGGCAGGCGGCGGATGTCCCGCTCCGGCAGATGAACGCCCTGGGCCCCGACCCGGGCGGCCAGGGCCGCGTCCTGGCCGATCAGAAGTACCAGGCCCCGCCGTCGGGCGAGACGCGCAAGGGCCAGGGCCTCTGCCAGGGCGCCGGGTCGCCCGAATCCGCGATAGACGATGCCCGCCCCCCGGGGCAGCCGGTCCGCGGCGGCCACCACATCGACAATCCGGTCCGGGTCGGTGAACATCCACAGGCCCGCAAGCACGCGGACACCCTTTCGCTTTGCCCCGTGACGGCGCAAGAACAGGGCCGTTCTCGACAGACCCTCCAGATCCGAACCCGGCAGAGCCAATGTCCGCACTCCCCTCCGATCCCCACGACCCCGCCCAGGCCCGCCGGGACATCCTCGACCGGATTGTCATGGCTGCCCGCGACGCCGGCCGCAAGGACCTGCCGACCCTGGTGGCCGTGAGCAAGGTCCAGCCCTGGGAGCGGGTCGCCCCGGTCCTGGCCGCGGGACAGCGGGTGTTCGGCGAGAACCGCGTCCAGGAGGCCCAGACCCGCTGGGCCGGGGTGCGCGAGCGCCATCCCGACCTGGAGCTGCGCCTCATCGGTCCCCTGCAGAGCAACAAGGCCCGGGCCGCGCTCGACCTTTTCGACGTGATCGAGACGCTGGACCGGGAATCCCTCGCCGCGGCCCTTTCGGACGCCATCGCCAAGGGGGCGCCGCGACGACGGTTCTATGTCCAGGTGAACACCGGCGAGGAACCGCAGAAGGCGGGGGTGATCCCGGCCGAGACGGATGCCTTCGTGGCGCGCCTGCGGACCCATCACGGGCTGATGCCGGAGGGGCTGATGTGCATCCCCCCGGTGGACGAGGCCCCGGGGCCGCATTTCGCCCTGTTGGCGAAGCTGGCCGCGCGCAACGGACTGCACCAGCTGTCCATGGGCATGAGCTCGGACTTCGAGACCGCCGTGCGCTTCGGTGCCACCTCGGTCCGGGTGGGCTCGGCCCTGTTCGGAAGCCGCTGAGATGGACAGTTCGCCCCGCCTGTCCCCCGGCGAAGTGGAACGCTATGCCCGGCACCTCGTGCTGCGCGAGATCGGCGGCCCCGGCCAGCAGAGGCTGAAGGCGGCGCGGATCCTGGTGGTCGGGGCCGGTGGGCTGGGCTCCCCGGCGGCGCTGTATCTGGCCGCGGCGGGGGTGGGGACCCTCGGCCTTCTGGACCCCGACCGGGTCAGCCTGTCGAACCTCCAACGCCAGGTGCTGTTCGCCACCCGGGACGTGGGAACCGCCAAGGTCCTGGCCGCGATGACCCATCTGGCCGCCCTCAATCCGGAAGTGACGATCGTCCCCCATGACGTCCGGCTGGACGCCGGCAATGCCGATAGCCTGCTGGCGGGATACGACATCGTCCTCGACGGGACGGACGATTTCGCCACGCGCTTTGCGGTGAACGAGGCCTGTCTGCGGGCCAGGCGGCCGCTGGTCTCAGGGGCGCTGGGCCGCTGGACCGGGCAGGTGGGGGTGTTCGGGGTGGGCGACGGTCCCTGCTACCGCTGTCTGGTGCCGGATATCCCCCCGGACGCGGAGACCTGCCAGGCGGTGGGCGTCGTCGGTGCCCTGGCCGGCGTGATCGGGGCGATGATGGCCCTCGAAGCGATCAAGCTGGCCACGGGGCTGAGCGAGGGTCTGGCCGGTCGCCTGCTGATCTACGAGGCCCTGGCCGGGGACACCCGCACCCTGCGGGTCCCCCGGGACCCGGCTTGCGCCGCCTGCCGCGACCGGTCAGGATCCCCGCCTTCCCTCGCGCGCCCCGGAGGCCCGACATGACCCCCGTCTTCAAGCGCCTCGGCCTTGCCCTGGCCGTCCTCGTCGCCCTCGCCCTGATCGCCCTGGCCGTACTGCATCGGGGCACCCTGTCCTATGCGACCCTCGAGCAGCGCTACGCCGTTCCGGCATCACGGTATCTGGACCTGCCCGACGGCGTTCACCTGCACTATCGCGACGAGGGACCGACCACCGGCCCCGTGATCGTTCTGGTCCACGGCTTTTCCGACTCCACCGCGACCTGGGACGCGTGGATCAGCCCCCTGAAGGCACACTACCGGGTGATCAGCCTCGATCTTCCGGGACACGGCCTGACCCGCGCCCCGCCCACCTGGCCCGCCGGTACGGCGCACTATGTGGACCTGCTGGACCGGGTGGTGGGGCGTCTGGGCGTCCAGCGCTTCGCCCTCGTCGGCAATTCCATGGGCGGGTCGGTCGCCTGGAACTATGCCCTCCTCCATCCGGACCGCCTGACGGCCCTGGTGCTGGTCGATGCCGCCGGCTGGCCCGAGCCATCCCGCAAGCCGGGGCAGGCGTCGAACGGGGCCCTGGCCTTCCAGATGCTGCGCACCCCCTGGGGCCGCTGGCTCCTCAGCCATATCGACCTTCGGCCGGTGATCGCCGACGGGCTGCGGAAGGCCTTCCATGACCCGTCGAAGGTCACGGACACGATGATCAACCGGTTCTCGGACCTCAGTCATGCGCCGGATCATCCGGCCATCATCCTCGGCATGCAGACGCGTGGCTGGGTCCTGGCAACGCCAGAGGCCATGGCCCACATCCGGACACCGACCTTGGTGATGCACGGGGTCGATGACCGGCTGATCCCGGTGGCGGCCGGCCGCCGGTTCGCCGCAACCATCCCGGGGGCGCAACTGATCCTCTACCCCGAGAGCGGGCACACGCCGCAGATGGAGATTCCCGCCCGCTCGGTGGCCGACCTCACCGCCTTCCTCGCCCGCCGCGGGGATGGGGCCGCGGACGCCGGTGCCGGGTCTCAGGCGGAGGGACCGTCCCCTTCGACGCCGTAGGCGGTGGGATCGGTCCCGGACGGCGCAGGATAGACCTCCTGAAAGGCCCCTCCATGGGGCTCGGCCCGGCCATCGGGGTCGGGATGGATGAGGATGTCGGCGGCCGGAAACTGCGCCAGGATCCGCCGCTCCGCCGCCACGACGATCCGGTGGGCCGCCTCCAGGCTGAGCGTCGGATCCAGTTCCATGTGCATCTGCAGGTGCACGAAGGGTCCCGACGCCCGGGAGCGGAGCTGGTGCACCCCGCGGACCAGCGGATCCTCTGCGGCGAGGCGGAGGATCATCTGCCGGTCCTGCTCGTCCAGCTCCCGATCCATCAGCTGGGCCGAGGCCTCGCGGAACACGTTGACCGCCCCCCACACCAGCCAGCCGGCCACCACCAGGCCGGCCACGGCGTCGATCCGCGGCTCCCGGAAGATCATGACCCCGACGAGACCGATGAGCGCGGCGACATTGCAGACCAGGTCCGCGAGATAATGCGCCCGGTCCCCGTGGATGGCGACGGACCCGGTCTGCTGCAGCACCCGGGACTGCTGCCAGACCAGACCCCCGACGGCGAGACTGGAGGCAACCAGCACCGCGATGCCGTAGAGTTCGGAGTCCACCGGTTGCGGATGCAGGATCCGGCCCACGGCCTCCTGGGTGATGACAGCGGCGGAGGCGAAGACCAGCCCGGCCTGCATCAGACTGGCGAAGGCCTCGGCCTTGCCGTGACCGAAACGGTGCTCGGCGTCCGGCGGTGCGGCGGCGTAGCGCACGGCGAAGAAGGTGGTCAGGGCCTCGACGAGATCGAGGGCGGAGTCCCCCAACGAGGCCAGCATGCCCACGGAC
>DAINBM010000007.1:7106-19349 GCA_036732965.1 Caulobacteraceae bacterium
CCAGCCAGGCCGCCCCCTCGGCCCTGGTCCTGGCCAAGGGGGCGGCCGAGACCAGGGCCGAGGCCAGGGCCACGGACAGCCGGGTCACATGACTGGTCAGGGCCACGCTGTCCTGCGCCGTCACCGCCCCGGGCCTCACCGACCCGTGCCCGTGCCCGTGCCCGTGACTGTGCCCGTGCCCGTGCCCTGAATGTGAATTGTGGGGAGCCATACCGGTCCTATACTGCGCGATCCGGACAGCCGCACCCGCAAAAATATCAAATTCCAGTGGCCCTCGAGGTAAACCTTAACCGTCGTCATGCCTAGATGAGGACGGAGATGTCGGGCCCCTGTTCGGGCCCCCGTGCGGGGACGCCCCCGACTTGACGACGGAGCTTTTCTGCATGGCCGCCCTCTGGATCACCGCCGATGAGGCCCAGGCGCGACTCGGTGTTCGACTTCAGACGCTTTATGCCTACGTCAGTCGCGGACTGGTGACCGTCCGCACGGACGAGACAGACCCCCGTCGCAGCCTCTATGCGGCGGAAGACATCACCCGGCTGGTCCAGCGGCGCAGCCGTGGTCGCGAAGCCGTGGCGCAGCGGGCGCTCGACCACGGCGATCCCCTCCTGAGCTCGGCCATCACCCTGATCCAGGACGGTCGACCCTGGTATCGCGGCCGGGACGCCATTGCCTGGGCGGAAACGGCCTCCCTCGAGGAAACCGCCCGGCTGCTGTGGGACTGCGACGAGGATCCCTTCATCGGCCTCGTGCCGCATCCCTCCACCGGTGTCGGCGGTGACGCCAAGGCCCGGGCCTTCTCCCTCCTCGCCTACCGGGCGGCCAATGATCCCGCCACCTCCGGCCGGTCGGACAAGGCCCTGCGCCGCGAAGCCGCCTCGATCATGATCGACCTGGTGGACGCCATGTCCGGTGCCGCCCGCAATGGCCTGATCCACGAGCGGCTGGCCAAGACCTGGCGGGTGGATGGCAGCAAGGCCGACATCCTGCGCCGGTGCCTGGTGCTGGCTGCGGACCATGAGCTGAACGCCTCGACCTTCGCCGCCCGGGTGGCGGCATCGACCGGCGCGTCCCTGGCCGCCTGTGCGCTCGCGGGTCTCAGCACCCTGTCCGGACCGCTGCACGGGGGCATGACCCTGCAGGTCGCCGCCTTCATCGCCGAGTGCCGCCGCACCAATGATCCGCGCAGCACGGCGGCCCTGCGCCTCAGCCAGGGTCTGGACGTGCCGGGCTTCGGCCAGCTGGTCTATCCGGCGGGGGATCCCCGGGCCCGGGCCATCGCCCAGGCCCTGATCTTCGCCGACGACCTGCGCGAGATCGCCGTGGCCGGGGAGAGCGTGACGGGTGTCGCGCCGAACCTGGACTTTGCCCTCGTGGCCGCGACGCGGACCCTTGGCCTGCCGGTGGATGCCGCCTTCACCCTGTTCACGGTCGGGCGCGCCGTCGGCTGGTTCGCTCACGCCATCGAGCAGCGCACCTCCCAGCGGCCGATCCGTCCCCGGGCCAGCTATGTCGGGCTGGAGCCCGGATATCTCGACCGGCAGGACGTGGTGTTCGATCCGCCCGCGGCCGCCGCCATCCCATCGCAGCCGACGGCCGAAGCGCTGGCGGAGGCGAGCTCTGCGCCCCTCGCCGCCAGCAACGCCTGAGACGGATCGTCTGACGCGGCCCTGGCCGGTCAGTCCTCGGCGGTGAGCAGGGGCCCCAGGCCGGGAATGGTGTTCAGCACGTCCTTCAGCAGGTCGCGACCGGTGGTCTCCCGCACGAACTGCATGGCCACCGGCAGGATCGCCTGCATGTCCGCCGTGGTGATGCCCTGACGGGTCAGGCGCTGGCCCACGGACATGGCGTCGGACATGGCCGCGCCACTGGCACCGCCCACATTGCGCATCATCCCGGCCACCAGGCCGCCCGCCTTGTTCTGACCGAGCACGGCCCCCTGCTTCGCCAGATCCTCCGCCCCCGGCACCGAGGCGAACAGGTCCGTCACCTGGGCGGGGTCGGCGTGCTTCTCGAGCAGGAACAGGGCCGCGGACAGGGCGGTATTGGCTTGGTCGGGGGTCAGTCCGGTGCGGTCTGCCGCCCGTGAAACGAGGGTCTGGATCATGAGGCAGATGATCTAGAGGAACTCATCGACCACGTCCACGCCTTCACGCCCGCGGGCTCAGGCCTCGGACACGGCCATCGGCGTTCCCGGGGCCGGCTGGGGCCGCGTGAAGACCCATTCCGTTTCGGCGGACAGGTCGCGCCGGAACCTGTATCCGGCCCGGTCGAAGCCCTTCAGGTCCTCGGCCCGGGTGATCCGCTGGTCGATGGCATAGCGGGCCATCAGGCCGCGCCCGGTCTTGGCGAACAGGGACAGGTTGCGCAGTTCCCCGTCGCGGATCTGGCGGAAGGCGCAGCTGATCACCGGGCGCTTGAGGGCGGCGCGGTCGACGGCACCGAAATATTCGATGCTGGCCAGGTTCACCAGGGTGGGATCGGCATGGGTCTTCAGGGTCTCGGCCAGCCGCCGGGCGATCCGGTCTCCCCAGAACTCGTAAAGGCTGGCCCCCCGGGGGGTGGCAAGGCGCGTGCCCATCTCCAGCCGGTGCGGCTGGATCCGGTCCAGCGGCCGCAGCACCCCGTAGAGGCCGGACAGGATGCGCACATGGTCCTGTGCCCAGGCCAGTCCCTCGCCGTCCAGGGTCCGGGCCTTGAGGCCCTCGTAAACGTCCCCGGCAAAGGCCAGCGCCGCCTGCACCCCTTGCGCCTTTTCCGGATCGGACTGGAAGGCGCGGAAGCGTTCGGCATTGAGGTCGGCCAGGGCGTCGGAAATGCCCATCAGCCGGGACAGGTCCGACGCCTTCAGCCGACGCGTGACCCGGGCGAGGGCCGCGGTGTCCCGGACGAGCATGGGATCCGTGGCCGGGATGTCCGGCGCGGGGGGCGAGAAGTCGAGGGTCTTGGCAGGGGAGAGTACGACGAGCATCCGGCCCTCCTGGTCACGTCAGCGGCGGTCCGCTCAATATGGCGTGCCATCCCGTCGGCGGTAGCCCACCGCCGGGTCGCTGACCAGATCAATGTCGGGATAATCACAGACATCGTCGTCCGGGTGATCGGTGCCGATCTCCAGGAGGACGGCATCCCTGTCGGACCGGTTCTGGAAGTGGTGGCCGTCCGGCTCGCCTGCGCGGAAACCGGCGCAGTCCCCGGCCCGGAGCACCTCTTCCCCGGCGTCGGTCACCAGCACCACCTCGCCCTCCAGCACCATGACGAACTCGTCGTCATGGCTGTGCCAGTGCCGTTGGCTGGACCAGACCCCCGGCGGCAGGCGCAGCTGGTTCACGCCGAACTGGGTCAGACCCGCTGCGTCGGCCAGCCGCAGCCGCCGCCGCGCCTTGCAGGGGGCATCGAAGGGGGCCGGATAGCCCGTGCCCACCCGCACCGGCGCGGTCTCCGTGTCGATCTTCCTCATCCCGTGCGCTCCTGTCCGGTGAAGGCTTTCTCTCCGACGACAGCTAGCCTAAAGCTGGCGGAATGTCCGTCCCCTCCGTCATCGACCCTGTCGAACTCGCCCGAGATCTGATCCGCCGACCCTCGGTCACGCCTGCGGACGAAGGGGCCATGGACATCGTCCAGACGGCCCTGGAGGGCCTGGGCTTCCACTGCCAGCGGCTGCGCTTCGGGGAGATCGAGAACCTCTATGCCCGCCGCGGCGGCAGCGGGCGCAACCTCTGCTTCGCGGGGCACACCGACGTGGTGCCGGTGGGCGACGGGGCCGCCTGGAGCCGCCCGCCCTTTGCCGCGGAGCTGGCCGATTCCCTGCTCTGGGGCCGGGGTGCCGTGGACATGAAGAGCGCCATCGCCGCGTTCATCGCCGCCATCCCTGCCACCCTGCCCGGCGACGGGGCCCTGTCCCTGCTGATCACCGGGGACGAGGAAGGCCAGGCCCGGGACGGCACCCGCGCCGTCGTCGAATGGCTGAAGGCCCGGGGCGAGCGCATCGACCACTGCCTTGTGGGGGAGCCCACCTCCGCGGCCCAGCTGGGGGACATGATCAAGATCGGCCGCCGGGGCAGCCTCAATGCCTGGCTGACGGTGGAAGGCGTGCAGGGCCACGTGGCCTATCCGGACCGGGCGGCCAATCCCGCGCCGGTCCTCGTGCGCCTGCTTCAGGCCCTGGACGCCCACCGGCTGGACGAGGGCCATCCGGAGTTCCAGCCCTCCAATCTCGAGATCACCGAGATCGAGATCGGCAATCCCGCCCAGAACATCATCCCGGCCCGGGCCCGGGCCCGGATCAACATCCGCTTCAACCCCGCCCACAAGGGGGCCGACCTGGTCCGCTGGCTGGAGCAGGAGGCCCGCCGCGCCAATGCCGGGTTCCGGGGAACCGTGTCGGTGGACGCCGCCATTTCCGGTGAGGCCTTCCTGACGGCACCCGACCCCTTCGTCGCCCTGTGCGCGGAGGTGATCGAGGGCGCGCTCGGGGTCCGGCCGGTCCTGTCCACCACCGGGGGGACCTCGGACGCCCGGTTCATCCGCGACCTGTGTCCGGTGATCGAGTTCGGGCTGGTGGGCACCACCATGCACCAGGTGGACGAGCGGGTCCCGGTGACCGACGTGCAGGCCCTGTGCCGGGTCTATGGCCGGATCATCGCGGGCTATTTCGCCCCCTCCGGCGACGGGGCATGAGTGGCGCGGCTTCGGGCAACCTTGCCCGGGATGCCCTGCGCGCGGCCCGGGGGGCGGTCCGCCTGATCCGCTTCGATCCAGCCTGGGCCGAGGATTTCGACCTGTCCGGACTGGGCTTCATCCGGTCCTTCTTCGCCCAGGCCCTGCGCGCGCCGCTGGCGATCCTGTTCACCTGTGTCCTCGCCCGCGCGGCCGGGGAGGAGATCACCCGGGACCTGATCCTGCAGACGGCCACGGCCCTGGGCCTCAGCCTGGTCGGCTACACCCTGGTGGTCTGGATCGCCACCCGGGTCACCGGACTGCCCAACTGGCAGGCCTTTGTGGTGTTGGTGAACTGGGGCGATCTGGTGTTCGCCGGGGTCATGACCGTGGTGTCGTCCCTGGCGGTATTCGGCGAGCCCGGCGGCATTGCCGCCCAGCTGATCTGGCTGATGCTGGCCGCCCCGGTGCAGATCCTGTTCCTGTGGCGCGCGGCCCGGGAGACCCTCAAGGCCGACGTGCCCGCCACCGTGCTCCTGATCGTGCTGGATATCGCCGTGTCCGTCGCCGCCGATCAGGTGGCGGCACGGCTGATCCCCAGCTGATCCTCAGGACCCGTAGGTCACGCCGGACAGGTAGAGTCCCTGGGCCGGGGCCACCGGCCCGCAGCGCCGCCGGTCCCGCGCCGCCAGCGCCGAGGCCAGATCCTCTCCGGTCCAGCGCCCGACCCCGACCTCGGCCAGGGATCCGGTGAGCGACCGGACCTGTCGGTGCAGGAACGAGCGGGCGGCAAAGCGCAGGTGCACCTCCTCCCCCACCCGGGCCACCGTGATGTGGTCCAGGGTCTTCACCGGGCTCTTCGACTGGCAGGCCAGGTCGCGGAAGGTGGTGAAGTCATGGGTTCCGAGGAGACAGGCTGCGGCCTCTTCCATCTGCCCGACATCCAGCGGGGATTTCACCCACCAGACCCGCCCCTTCTCGATGGCCGGCGGCGGCTTGCGGTCAAGGATGCGATAGAGATAGCGCCGACCCGTGGCGGAGAACCGGGCGTGGAAGTCCGGCTCGGCCCGGCTGGCGGACAGGATGGTGACCGGGTGCGGCACCAGATGGGCGTTCAGGGCGTCGCGCACCACGTCCGGTGACCAGTCCTTCTCCAGATCGGCATGGATCACCTGATGGATCGCATGGACGCCGGTATCGGTCCGTCCGGCGGCATGGATGCGCAGGGTCTCGCCGCAGAAGCCGTGGATGGCCGCCTCGATCACCCCCTGCACGGTGAGCAGGCCGTGATCCTGCGCCTGGAACCCCTTGAAGGGCCCGCCGTCATATTCGATGTCCAGCCGGTACCGGGGCATCAGCCCAGCCGCTCCGGCGGTGCCACGGGCAGACCGCGCAGGAAGGCCTCGGCGTCGGCGGCGGCACGACCCTCCCGCTGCAGCCGCAGCAGCCGGACCGCTCCGGTGCCGCAGGCCACCCGCAGCTGGTCGTCCAGCACCTCGCCCGGCGCCCCGTCTCCGAGGGCCAGCCGGGAGTCGAGGGCCTTGACCCGCACCGGGCCCTTTTGCGTCTCGAGGACGAACCACGCCCCGGGAAAGGGTGACAGGCCGCGGATCTGGCGATCGATCTCCACGGCAGGGCGGGCCCAGTCGATCCGCGCCTCCGCCGCCGTGATCTTGCGGGCATAGGTGGGCCCGGTCCCGGCCTCGGGCATCTCCGCCTGGGGCGTCTCGACCGCGGTCCCGGCGGCAATGGCCTCCAGAGCCGGGGGCCAGAGCGCGGCCCCGAGACGGGCCATCCGGTCATGCAGGGTCTGGGCAGTATCGTCGGCGGCGATCCCGGTCCGGGCCGTGAACAGGACCGGGCCCTCGTCCAGGCCGGCGCTCATCCGCATCACCTGCACGCCCGTCTCGCGATCCCCCGCCAGGATCGCCCGCTGGATCGGTGCCGCCCCCCGCCACCGGGGCAGCAGCGAGCCATGCAGGTTGAAGCTGCCCAGCCGCGGGGCATCGAGAACCGCGGGCACCAGGATCTGGCCATAGGCCACGACCACGGCGGCATCGAGGTCCAGGGCCTGGAACGCGGCGATGGCGTCCGGGGCCTTCATGGACTTCGGCGTGCGCACGCACAGGCCCCGGGCCTCGGCAAAGGCGTGGACGGGAGAGGGCTGCAGCACCTGCCCGCGCCCCCGGGGCGACGGGGGCTGGGTATAGACGGCCACCACCTGATGGCCCGCGTCGAGCAGGGCGCTCAGGCTGTGCACGGCGAAGTCCGGCGTGCCCATGAAGGCGAGGCGCAGGGGGGTCATGATTACCTCGTCACTGGCGCGGTCGTGGCGCGTTCAGGGGCTGGGCCGCACCGGCCCGAGCGATGACACCGGCCCGAGCGATGAAAAAGTTGACCGCAACTTCGAGCTGGCCCATCACGCTACCGTCATCATCCCAGCCGTTCCCAAGGGATCGGTCCACCGAGCCGGATCGCCGGGGACCGCAGAAGGAGACCGCATGTCCGCAGAATCCCCGTTGCCCGCCGATCCCAGGCTCATCGTCGCGCTGGATGTTCCCACCCGCACCGAGGCCGAAAAGCTGGTCCGGTCTGTGGACGACGCGGTGTCATTTTACAAGATCGGCCTGCAATTGTTTGCCAGCGACGGCATGGCGCTGGCCCGGGACCTGAAGGCCGCAGGCAAGGCGGTGTTCCTGGACTGGAAGCTGCACGACATCGGGGCCACCGTGGAGAAGGCCGCCGCCGCGGTGGTGGCGTCCGGGGCCTGCGACCTACTGACGGTCCATGCGGAGCCGCAGGTCCTGGCCGCCGCCGTGCGCGGACGGGGGAGCGATCGGCAGGCCAGGATCCTGGGCGTCACGGTGCTGACCAGCCTCGACGACGCCGCCCTGGCCGAGATCGGCTACGGCCTGTCCGTCACCGCCCTGGTGGAGCGGCGCATCCGCCAGGTGGTGGACAGCGGCGCGGACGGCGTGGTGGCGAGCCCGCACGAGGCGGCGCTGGCCCGTCGGATCGGCGGCCCGGGCTTCCTGGTGGTGACGCCGGGCGTGCGCCCCGCCGGTGCGGCCATGGACGATCAGGCCCGGGCCGCCACCCCCGGCGATGCCCTGCAGGCGGGGGCCAGCCATCTGGTGGTCGGCCGTCCGGTCACCGCCGCCCCGGACCCCCGGGCCGCGGCCCTGGCCATCACGGCGGAAATGGCCGGTCGTCCCCGCTGAGCCGCCGCGCCGGTCCGGCCCGGCGGCCGAATTGATCGAGGCCCTTGCACCGCCGACGCCGGTCCGCTTACCTCCACGGCAAAGCTGAAGATCGTCGGGAGTTGCGCCGTGAGCCACACAGACCTGTTTCCCGTCCCGGCCGACTGGGCGGCCCGGACCCGTGTGACGACGGAGGGCTATGCGGCGCTGCGCGACCGTGCCGCCACCGACCCGGACGCCTTCTTCGCCGAAGCCGCCCAGCGCCTGACCTGGATGACGCCCTTCACCAAGGTCCGTGACGTGTCGTTCCGGGTGGAGGACTTCCGCATCCGCTGGTTCGAGGACGGGGTGCTGAACGTCTCGGCCAACTGCATCGACCGGCACCTCCCGGCCCGGGCGGCCGACACCGCGATCATCTGGGAGGGGGACGATCCCGCCGCCGCCCGCCGGATCACCTATCAGGAGCTGCACGACGCGGTCTGCCGCTTTGCCAATGTGCTGAAGAAGCACGGGGTGAAGAAGGGCGACCGGGTCACCATCTACATGCCGATGATCCCCGAGGCGGCGTACGCCATGCTGGCCTGCACCCGGATCGGGGCCGTCCATTCGGTGGTGTTCGGCGGGTTTTCCCCGGACAGCCTCGCGGGACGGATCCTCGACTGCGACTCCACCGTGGTGATCACCGCCGACGAGGGCGTCCGCGGCGGCCGCAAGGTCCCCCTGAAGCAGAACGTCGATGCCGCCCTGGCCAGCTGCGCCGGCGTCACCACCGTGCTGATGGTCACCCGTACCGGCATCGAGGTGCCGATGACCGAGGGCCGGGACTTCGTCTACGAGGCCGAGGCCGCCACCGTCGAGGCCACCTGCCCGCCGGAGCCCATGGGGGCCGAGGACCCGATGTTCATCCTCTACACCTCCGGCTCCACGGGAAAGCCCAAGGGGGTGCTGCACACCACCGGCGGCTATCTGTTCTGGGCGGCCTACACCCACGAGATGGTGTTCGACTACCGGCCGGGAGAGGTGTTCTGGTGCACCGCCGATGTGGGCTGGGTCACCGGTCACAGCTATATCGTCTACGGCCCCCTGGCCAACGGGGCCACGACCCTGATCTTCGAAGGCGTGCCCAACTATCCGTCCAACAGCCGCTTCTGGCAGGTGATCGACAAGCATCAGGTGGAGATCTTCTACACCGCCCCCACCGCGCTGCGCGCCCTGATGCGCGAGGGCGAGGGGCCGGTGCAGCGCACCTCGCGCAAGTCCCTGCGCCTGCTGGGCTCCGTCGGGGAGCCGATCAATCCCGAGGCCTGGCTCTGGTACCACCGGGTGGTGGGCGAGGGCCGCTGCCCCATCGTGGACACCTGGTGGCAGACCGAGACGGGTGCCTGCCTGATCAGCCCGATCCCGGGTGCCGTGCCCACCAAGCCGGGCTCCGCCACCCTTCCCCTGCCCGGCGTCCAGGCCCTGATCGTCGATGCGGAGGGCCGTCCGCTGGAAGGCGCCTGCGAGGGCAATCTGTGCATCACCACCAGCTGGCCGGGGCAGATGCGGACGGTCTATGGCGACCACAAGCGCTTCGTGGAGACCTATTTCACCACCTATCCCGGCCTCTACTTCACCGGCGACGGCTGCCGCCGGGACGCGGACGGCTATTACTGGATCACCGGGCGGGTGGATGACGTGATCAACGTCTCGGGCCACCGCATGGGCACCGCCGAGATCGAGAGCGCCCTGGTGGCCCATCCCCACGTGGCCGAGGCCGCGGTGGTGGGCTTCCCCCACGACGTGAAGGGTCAGGGCATCTACTGCTATGTCACCCTGAACGCCGGGGTCGCCGCCACGGAGGATCTGCGCAAGGAACTGGTGGCCTGGGTGCGCCGGGAAATCGGGCCCTTTGCCGCACCGGACGTGATCCAGTGGGCCCCGGGCCTGCCCAAGACCCGCTCCGGCAAGATCATGCGCCGGATCCTGCGCAAGATCGCGGAAAACGAGATCGGTGCACTGGGCGACACCTCGACCCTGGCCGACCCCTCCGTGGTCGACGACCTGGTGAAGAACCGCGCCCAATGATGCCGGGCCGGTGACATCGGGCAAGGTGACGACCCGCCCCGGCACCGGACCGCGCGAATTCTGCTGACAAGCCCGCGCCCGGGGTACAGGCTGTCGTCCGGAAGGTCGGGCCGTCAAATGAGCCCGCCGGGAGGATACATGCCGGTCGACACCAACGCCCCGCCCGCGGGCGGCGGGACCCTGTCCGATGCCCTGGGTCCGGGGCTTGACCCGGGCTCCGAAGTCATTGCCCCCGGCCCGCCGGATCTGGGTGGCATCTTCCGGCTGCCGAAGGCGGCCTGGGCCTGGGCCCTGTTCCAGGGGGTCCGCGATCCGTATGTGGTGGTGGTCTCGATCTACATCTTCGCCCCGTATTTCGCCACGGCGGTGGTGGGCGACCCGGTGCGCGGCCAGCAGGTGGTCGCCAATCTCAGCACGATCCAAGGGATCATCCTCAGCCTGACGGCCCCGTTCCTGGGTGCCGCCGTCAACCGGATGGGCCCGCGCAAGCCCGGCCTTGCCCTCTGCGTCGGCCTGATGGTGCCGCTGATCGCGGCCCTGTGGTTCGTGCATCCCGGACCCGGTGGCCTCTCGGTCGCCGTGACGAGCGTCATGCTGATCACCATCGCGGTGCTGCTGGTCTACACGGACCTGCTGCACAACGCCCTGCTGAGCGCCGTGGCCCCGCCGAAGCAGGCACCGGTGGCCTCCGGCCTCGCCTATTCCCTGCTGAACGCCATTTCGACGGCCATCCTGGTGGCGGTCCTGTGGGCCTTTGTCCTCCCCGGCAAGGTGGACTGGCCGTTCATTCCGGCCGCCCCCCTGTTCGGGCTGAACGTGGCGGCACACGAGCCGGAACGGATCGTGGGGCCGATCATCGCCCTCCTCCTCGCCCTCGGATCCATGCCGCTGTTCCTCCTAGCGCCGGACGCGGCCCGCACCGGCATTCCCTTGCGGGACGCGGTGGTGGAGGGGGCCCGGGAACTGGTGGCCACCCTCAAGGTCCTGCGCGGCGAGCGGAACATCACCCTCTTCCTCGCCTCGCGCATGATCTATACCGACGGCAAGACCGCCCTGCTGGCCTTCAGCGGCCTCTATGCCAAGGGCATCATGCACTGGCATGTGCTGGAGATGCTGGCCTACGGCATCCTGCTCTCGATCTTTGCGGTGATCGGCGGATTTGTGGGGGCCGGCCTCGACCTGCTTCTGGGGCCGCGTCGGGCGGTGATGCTGGAAGTGGCGGGTTCGCTCGCCTGCGTGGTGCTGGCCACGGGCATGAGCCCGCACGCCATCTTCTACGTCATCCCCTGGGACAGTGCCGCGCACCCGGACCTCTGGAACGGGCCCATGTTCCGCACCCTGCCCGAGGTTCTCTACCTGTGCATCGGCTTCGGCACCGCCATCTTCGTGACCGCCGCCTATTCCTCGAGCCGCATGCTGCTGGTGCGTCTGGCACCGCCGGAGAAGCTCGGATCGTTCTTCGGCCTCTATGCCCTCAGCGGCACCGCCACCATGTGGCTCGGGGCATTGATGGTGGGGATCTTCACCGCCCTCTGGCACACTCAGGAGGCGGGCTTTGCCGCCATTGCGGGTCTGCTGACCCTGGGCGGGCTGGGCATGACCCTGGTGCGGGGCGGCGATCCGCTGCCGCGGCGGCCGGGGTGAGGCCGGGCGGCCGGAGCCGCGGTCCGGGGCCCTATTCCGACGCGGGACCGCCGGGCAGGCCGGGCAGGGACACACCCGGCGTGGACGGGGCCGCACCGCCGCCGCCATTGCCGCCGGCCCCGCCGGTGCGAATGCTGACCTGACAGTTCGGGGAGCAGGCCATGTCCGTGCGCTCGGCCCCGCGGAACACGCTCACGCGACCGGTATGGGCCACACCGACCACCACCTCGGTGGAATAGAGGGTCCGGCCATTGCCGTCGAGAACCACCACGTCCGTCACCCCGTAGCCCCGTCCGCTGACGAACAGGGTGTGGCTGTCCACCACGGTCACGTCGGCGACGGTGGGGTTGCCCACCACCACGGACTGGGCTGCACCGGCGATCTTCAGCCGCGCCGAGTGATCCAGGGGAACGACCAGCGCCTCGGCCCGGGCGGTGTTCGCGCCCGCCACCAGGGTCAGGGCCGACGCGGCGGCCACCGAAAAGAGGGTGATCGGACGCAGCGAGCGAGGGGAGCCAAGGCGCATGTCGCGAAATCTCCAGAGGGCGCAGAGCGGACGGAACCCCCGTCACGCGCGCAGACGCACTCGCGCGGATTCCAAGGTATCCACAGACGGGCAAGATGCGTCCAATTCGTCAACAAACCCCTTATTCGCTCCGGGAAGGGGCGGTTTTCC
>DAINBM010000008.1:0-19009 GCA_036732965.1 Caulobacteraceae bacterium
TGCCATCATCACAGCTGGGCCGTCTGCGTTTCTCTGTGTCGTTGGCGGCATGGGGCTGGAGCGCGCCCACTGGCCGGAAATCCGCTGGCTGAAGCACATCGGCGATGCGTCCTACTCCATCTTCCTGTGGCATGTCCCCGTCATCGTGGGGATGACCCTGTTGCTGGCCCGGCTCGGCGTTCGCGATCGCTTCACGAGCATCGCGGCGACCATCCCAGCCTGCATCGTTGTCGGTCTCGTGCTCTACAGGTGGCTCGAACGACCGATCACCCAGTGGCTTTTCGGCATCATCGACAGTCGCACGACGTCGCAGACATATGTCAGGCATGCATCCGTCTGAACCTCGGAGGGACTTGCGACGGCCCGAACTGCGCCTGCCGCCGGCTTCACCGCCGCTTCCCCACCCACTACGGCCGGTCGGACCCTGCCCCCGTCAGATGCGCCGCCGTCAGTTCGGCGCGGGCGGCGGCGATCATCGGGGCGAGCCTCGGGCTCTGCATCAGCATCACGCCCACGGCCACGCCCAGGGCCTTGCTGGCGGCGATGTCGGAGGGATAGTGGTCGCCGCAGACCATCCGGCTGTAGGCATAGTCGCCGGCGCGGTCCTGCAGGGCCTGGGCCCGCTCCGGGATCAGCGTGCCGAGCACATAGCCCATGGAATAGCCCAGGGTCGCATGGCCGCTCGGGAAGGACGTCCGCGGATTGGCGTTGGGCTTGTAGTCGCAGGGCTTCATGTTCGCGTCGAACACCCAGGGGCGATTGCGCAGATAGATGCGCTTGGCGATGTTCGCCGCCACCGACTGGTCGTTCTGGACGAGGGCCAGCAGCTTCGCGGTCTCCGGCAGGTGCGCCAGGTCGAAGGCCGGGCCGAGGGTTGCGGCGAAGAGGCCGGCATCCTCGTGCTTGTCGTCCCAGTCGGCCCTTGCCTTCCGCTCCGGGCTGGACCGGGTGTAGGCCTCCTGCACCAGGGCCAGTTCCCGCTTCTGTGCGTCGGAGCCGTCCTCCGGCGGGGCGGACAGGATCCGCGCCGGGTTGACGTCTGCCTCGCTGAGGATCTTCAGGGTCTTGGACGGACGGGCCATGGTGGCTGCGGGCACCGTGGGGGCGGGCGCGGTCTCGGCAAGGGCCGGGGCTGCAAGCCAGAGCACCGTTCCGGCGATGAGCATTGCGGTCTGGATGGCGCGCGAAGTCGTCATGGGCGTCGGTCCCTCAAGGCCCCGGGAGGACGAGGTCCCGCGCGGCCGCGCTCACAGAACGCGACTTCACCGGAGGGGTTCAAGTGAACTTATCTTGTCAGATTTTCGACAGATCCGGCACCTCAGCCGGCTGAGGGGGGGCGCCGCGGCTGGCACGTTCCTCCATGAGGAGGTCCGTCAGGTGACGGACGCTCTCGGTCAGGTGGAGGAACTCCCGCTCCCGCAGGGCGTCGATCTTCTGGTGCAGCAGCTCGATCTCCAGCTCCGCCTTCAGATTGACCTGGTGGTCGCCCTCCGCCGCCTGTCGGTCGATCTCCTGCTGCCGGTTCTGGCTCATCATGATGAAGGGGGCCGCATAGGCCGCCTGGAAGGAGAGGGCGAGGTTCAACAGGATGAACGGATAGGGGTCCCAGTGGGCGACGAGCATGGTCACGTTCAGGGCCACCCAGACCAGCAGGATACAGCTCTGGATGATGATGAAGCGCCAGGACCCCATGGTGGCGGCGACCTGGTCGGCGATCTTCTGGCCGAGGGTCAGCTGGCCGGGGGTTCCGTCTCCGACCCAGCACTCCCGGATCCGCCGCCGCTGCTCCCGCAGTTCGGTGAGCAGGGCGGCCTCGGCCTCCCGAAGTTCATTGCGCAGCAGGTCGGTCATGGGGGCGGATCCTCGGTCTGAGGTGGATGTTCAGCGGCCAACCCTAGTGCGTTCGGTCCCGCATTCGAAGGGGCGATCCGAACGGGGGCGCGCGTCCCCCGCCCTTGGCGTCCAGCGCAGATGGGCTCAGGATGACCCCATGCCCGATGCACAGACCGCCATCCGTTCCCGACGCAAGCTCACCAACCGCCTGATCGCCGCCCACGATGCCGCGCGTCTTCGTGGCCACATGACGGAGGATGTCGTGCTGATCGCGGGGGAGGGGGATCTGATCCAGGGCGCGGACGCCGTGGTGGCGGCCTTTGCGGGCCAGTTCGCCGATCCGGACTTCATCGACTATGTGCGGACCTCGGACACGGTGGACGTGGCGGCCGACGGCCAGCGGGCCGCGGAATCCGGGCACTGGGTCGGGCGCTGGAAGGGCGGCATCGAGATCCGCGGGGTCTATCTCGCGGCCTGGCGGGCGCAGCGCGGCCAGTGGTACCTCGAGCGGGAGCTCTATGTGACCCTGCAGCGGTGACGGCCCGCCTGCGCGGACCGGCCCCGGCGGGCGACCTCAGGCCCCGGTGGCGTCCACGACAATGGTCACCGTCTTGCCCCGGGACAGGGGCTCCCATCCTGCCGACAGGGCAGACGCGATGGCCCGGGTCACCACGGCGGCGGGGATCTGGGTGGGCTTCAGCACCGGTGCCCCGAACCGCTGCTGGGCCTCGGGCGGAAACTCGATGATGGCTTCGCGCTGGCCCTCCCCGTGCCGGACGGCCAGGGCCTTGCCCCGGCGTTCGGAGGGGGCCTTGGCCTCCCGGGGCAGCCGGTGCAGCCGCCAGACATAGGGCTGTCCGTCGACGGTGATCTCGAACTCGGGGATCTGCTTGGTGCGGGCCATGGCTGGTGAGATAGCCCGCCTGGCCCGTCGGCACCACCCCGCAGCCGACCCAGTGGACGGCGGACCCTCGTCGACCCATAATCCGGCGGCCAATCCTTCCGGAGACCCGCCGATGAACATCCAAGCCGCCGTGGCCGTCGGCCCGGGCCAGCCCTTTGCGCTCAAGGCCCTGACCCTGGAGGCCCCGCGACCGGACGAGGTGGTGGTGGAGATCCATGCGGTGGGCATCTGCCACACCGATCTGGTGTTCCGCGACGCGGGCGTGATCGCGGCCCCGGCGGTGCTGGGACATGAGGGAGCGGGCGTGGTGGTGGCCGTGGGCGCGGACGTGACCAAGGTCCGGGCGGGGGACCGGGTCATCCTCACCTTCCGCTCCTGCGGGCACTGCCACCGCTGCGACGGCGGGGATGCGGCCTATTGCGAGACCATGCCGATGCTCAACTATGCCGGCATGCGCCCGGATGGGAGCACCACGCTCAGCGATGAGGGCGCGCGGGTGTCGAGCAACTTCTTCGGCCAGTCGAGCTTTGCCAGCCACGCCATCACCTATGAGCGCAACCTGGTGAAGGTGCCGGACGGCCTGCCCCTGGAGCTGATGTGCACCCTGGGCTGTGGCGTCCAGACCGGGGCCGGGGGGGTGATGCGGTCGCTGAAGTGCGAGGCGGGGTCCAGTCTTCTGGTCACCGGTGGCGGGCCTGTGGGTCTCAGCGCGGTGATGGGGGCCAGATTGCAGGGCTGCGGCACCGTCATCCTGGTCGAGCCTCATGCCCGCCGCCGGGCCCTGGCCCTGGAACTGGGGGCGACCCACGTGATCGATCCGGCGGAGGCCGGGGATGTGGCCGCCGCCGTGCGGGCGATCCGGCCTCAGGGGGTGGACTATGCCTTCGACACCACCGGCCTGCCCGCCGTGCAGTCGGCGAGCCTCGGCGCGCTGGCCTCCAAGGGCGTGCTGGGCATTGTCGGCGTGTCGGCCCCGGGCACACCGGTCCCGGGAGACGTGAACCTGCTGGTCACCTTCGGCCACACCATCAAGGGCATCATCGAGGGGGACAGCGACCCCGACCTGTTCCTGCCGGAGCTGATGGCACATTTCGCGGCGGGCCGTCTGCCGGTGGATCGTCTGGTGACCACCTATGCCTTTGCCGACATCAACGACGCCATCGCCGCCCAGCATCGGGGCGAATGCGTCAAGGCGGTCCTTGTCACGGCGCGCTGAGGCCCGGGGCGACAGCGCCTAGACCAGGGTCCTCGCGATGAACCAGGCGCTGGACAGGCCGCCGATCACATAGGCCGCGGCCGTGGTGGCCCGGGGGAGCTGGCGGGGGGCCAGATGCCGGACGGCGGCCACGAGGCCCAGGGTCACCGCGACGATGATCAGCTGCCCGGCCTCCACCCCCAGGTTGAAGGTCAGCAGGGCCGCCGGGGTCTCGCCGGGGGGGAGGCCGATTTCCGCGAGGGCCCCGGCAAAGCCGAAGCCATGCAACAGGCCGAAGCCGAAGGCCACCGCCCAGGGATAGCGTTCCGACCAGCGCAGGTTCACGCCGTCGGACTTCACGATCTCCACGGCCAGGAAGATGATGGAGAGCGCGATGGTGCTCTCCACAGGGGCCCGGGGCAGGCCCAGGAACCCCAGCGCCGACCCGGCCAGGGTGATGGAATGGGCCAGGGTGAAGCTGGTGACCGTCTTGGCGATCCGCCAGCCCGTGCGCAGCAGCAGGACGAGGGACACCACGAACAGCAGGTGGTCATAGCCGGTGAGGATGTGTTCGACCCCCAGCACGAAATAGGTGCGGGCCACATTCAGCCGGTCCGGCTTGGCGCGAACGGTGACATGCGTTTCCGCGGCGGTCAGGCGCGCGGCCTGCACCGGCTGTCCGAGGGGGGCGATCCGCACCAGCACGTCGGACACGGTGGTCTCCAGACCGGCCAGACCGATCTCCCGTCCGGTCAGGGGGCGGGCGCAGGTCACCGTCTCCTCCGTGGCCACCACCACGCCCACCAGGGCGCTGTGGGGGGCGGTGATGACGCAGTCCCGGGGCAGGTCCGGGGTCGCCACCCCGGCCAGCCCCGCCTTCAGGGGGGCCTTCCATACCAGACGCCAGGACAGGGGGGCGGTCTGGGTCAGCTCCAGATAGCCGGGCTTCAACTCGTCGGCCCCGGCCCTGTGCGCGGCGCCCAGCATGACCAGCAGCAGGATCAGGAGGGCGATGCCCGGAGGTCGGCGGCGGATCATTTCGGCTTTTCGATCCGCACGTCATAGGCATCCAGCAGGGCCTGATAGCCGTCGGCCTCCCGCCGGGCGAGGGTGGCGGCGCGCCAGTCGTTCTCCACCGTCTGACGGACCTCGGCCAGCTTCGGCGGATGGCCGGGCATCACCTGCCGCAGGCGGACGAGATGCAGGCCAAGACCGGAGCGGACCGGCCCCGCCCAGCGCCCGGTCGGCAGGCCGGCCACCGCCGTGGCAAAGTCCGGCCCGAAGGTGGCCGTGAGCCCCGCGGAATCGGCCGCCTCCACATGCCCCGGGGCATCCAGCGGATCCCCGGCCCGGTGCCAGTCGGTGCCGCCCCGCAGCCGCCGCAGGATCGCCGCCGCCCGCGCGTCGGCTGCCGCATCGCCTTGGCGCGCCGTCACATAGACCTGGTCGAGACTGTAGCGGGCGCCCTGGGCATATTGCGCCGGGTGGCTGTCCAGCCAGGCCTGCAGGGTGGCGTCGGTGGGGGTCTGCTGCTCCAGCTGGGAGACGGCCAGGAACTCCATCTTGGCCCGCATCCGGCGGCGGACCACCTCGTCATTGCGGTCCAGACCCAGGTGCAGGGCCTCCCGGTAATAGACCTCCTCCTTCACATGGTCGCGGATCAGGGCATCCACCTCGCCGGGGGTGGGCGGGCGCCGCCAGGTCTGCATCCACTGGCCGATCAGGCGCTGGACCTCCGCCTGGCTGACCACGATGCGCCGGTCTGCAGGATCGCCGACCCCTCCGCGCCAGGCGTTGAAGGCAAAGATCAGGAGGCCGAGCAGGACGAAGTGCAGGAACGGCTCCCGCAGGACGGCCATGGCCCGGGCCCGCAGCCGCGTCATGTCCGGACCCGGCATGTCAGGCCCGCTCACGCCTTCGGGTCATACCAGATGGGCGAGGAATAGCCCCGCTGCTGGTCCTTCAGCCGGGCATCCGCCGGCAGCTTGGCCCCGTAGCGCACGGCGTCATAGACGGGCCAGCGGGGGGTGGGGATCTCCAGCGCCCGGACATAGTAGAAGGCCCGCACCGACGGATCGAAGTCCGGATCCTTCCAGACGGTGGACAGCTGCGCCGCGCCGATGGTGTTGGCATAGGTGGCGTGGGCCAGGTCTACCGTGTCGCCCACGGCGGGCAGCTTGCCCTTTGCGTCGAGCCTGCGCTTGTCCGGGTCGCTCCAGGCCACGTTGTAGACGTGCTCGTGGGTCTGGCCAGCCTTGTCCACCCAGCCCTTGACGATCTGGACCCGGTCGAGATTGGCTCCGAGCGGATCCTTCAGCACATTGACCATCAGGGTCGGCGGACCCTTGCGCTTCGTCGCCGGCAGGTCACCGCCCATGGGCACGCCGCGGCTGTAGCCCGCCTGCACGAAATTGCCCTTCAGGTCCTTGGCCCCGAAGTCCCAGCCGCCGAACAGGCGCAGCTTCAGCCGGGTGCCGGTGGTGCCGTACACCTCCTTGCGCATCATCCCGTCCCAGATGGCACCGCGGGTATTGGCCGTGGCCCAGACGGCGGTGTAGCCGCCGGAGAGGAACTGCCAGCCGGTGCGCGCCAGCCCGCTTTCGGCATTGGTCTGGACGTGGCTGGCCCGGGCGGGGCCCGGCTCGACGCCGGCGTCGTCGCCCATGTAGCCCTTCTCTCCGGCCGACGAGAGGGCCGTGTGGCTGTCAGTGGCGCCGATCATGCCGAACTTGAAGGGGTTGGTGCCCAGCTTCTGCTGCAGCATCAGGCCGCGCTTCAGCGCCTCCCGGGCATAGTCCCCGGCCAGCATGTCCTTGGTCTTGCGGGTGGACAGGTCGAGATTGCCCTGGTCGAAGCCCGCCTTGCCGAAGTCGGCGAACTCGTCGTCCGGGGACAGGTAGGGGTGGCTCTCGCTGTCACCCTTGATCTGGGTGACTTCGGTCAGGGGCTCCCACCGGGCGCGGCGCCTGGCATAGTCGCCGGTGATGGGCGCGCCCTCGAAGTCGGTGAGGGCGAACATCAGACCGTTGGACAGGTCGCCATTGTGCGGAATGGCCAGCACCTTGCCGCCGGTGGTCTGCTCGTAGTTGGACAGGAAGGCCCAGAGCTTCTCCGGATTGGGGCTGGAGATCGAGGAGAAGGGCTGGATCTTGCCCACCTTGTCCGCTCCGTCACGGAAGATGACGATCCGGTGCATGTTGTTGCCCTTGGGCGTGGACGTATATTCATAGCCGATGAAGGCGGTGAACTTGCCCGGGGTGTTGTAGCGCTCCACCGTCGCCAGCTGCTGCTCCCAGGTGGAGGAGGTGATCCGCACCAGATTGCCCAGGTTCATCAGGGGCGCGGGCAGCTTCTGGTGGGTGAAGGCCCCGATCAGTTCCCGGGCCGCGGTCTCCTGGTCGCTGGCGGATCCCAGCATCAGGTCATGCCAGCGCTTCAGGGTCGCGTCGGCCATGAAGGCAGAGTTGCCGTTGAACACTTCCCGTCCGGTGCCGATGCCTTCGGAGTGGTCAGACACCAACAGGAAGTCCAGCGGCCGTTCCAGCTGGGCCTCGACGCCGGTGGTGGAGCGGACCTTCTCCCCCCGGGCAAAGCGCAGGGCGTCCTCCGGCGTCAGGCGGGAGCCGAACATGATGGCGTCGGTCGAGTTCATGGTGTGGAGGTGGGTGTCCCCCCAGTAGACCTGGTCGGGATACGCATTCTCCGGCACTGCGGCGACGGCGGTGTCCGCGAGGGACGGGGCATGGATCGCCGCGGCCTTTTCCCCGGTCCGGCTGCATCCCCCCAGCGCCAGGGCGAGAACGGCGGCACTCGCCAGCAGCGCCGATCGCGAAAGTCCGGTCATGTGAAATCTCCCCGCCCTGTCTCGATGGCCGATCTCTGCGTCGGTCTGTCTCCGGACAGTCTCCGTCCCAGTTAATCGGTCCGCGCCGTCGAAGGCAATCGCTCTTGGCCAAAGCGGGCGCCGGATGCAGCGTTCCATCCAGCCCGGCTTGCCATTGCGCCATCCAGCGTGTTGGCTTGGCGGCGGACAGGAGCAGGACGAACATGGAACGGGACCCGGCGATGCGACACACTCCTGAGGATCTGGCGGAGTGGGACCGGGATGGGGTTGTCCTGCTGCGGTCGTTCTTCACGCCCGAGGAGTGTGCCGCCGTCCGCGCGGATTTCGACACGGTGTTCGGGCGGGTGACCGGCGGCGACGAGGTCCTCGACCGGAAGAAGCCCGGGGTGATCGGGGCCTTTCACCCCTCCCAGTTCAAGTCCATCGAGTCCGTGCCCTTTGCCTGCTCGCCCGCCCTGAACCTGATCGGCGTGCACCCGGCCCTGATCGTCTTTGCCAGGGAGGCCCTGCGGACGGACCAGGTGCACCTCTACCAGGGCCAGGCCTGGGCCAAGTTCACGGGGGATGCCGACTACGACCAGCCCTTCCATGCCGACTTCGTCAACCACACCCTGACCGTGCCGTCCGAGGATGCGCGGAAGAACTCCGTCACCATCTTCTGCTATTTCACCGACGTCACCGATGCCCATGGCGCGACCCACTATGTGACCCGCCCCGACAGTGCCAGGATCGCGGGGCCGGAGGCGACCCTGAATCCCGACCCGGCGTTTCAGGCCGACCTCCAGGCCCGGCTGCAGGCCTGTTCCCGCTCCGCCGCCGCCCCGGCCGGGACCGCCATCGCCTACACGACGGACGTCTATCACCGGGGCACGAACCTGACCGCCCCCAACGGCTATCGCTATGCCTTCATGGCCTGCTTCAAGCGAGCGGGCGACGACAGCATCGGCTACATGGCCTGGCCGTTCCACCACACCAGGCCCTGGGCCAATGTCTTCAACGCCGCGACGCCCGAGCAGCTGGCCTGTTTCGGGGTTCAGCCCCCCGGCGATCCGTTCTGGACGGAAACCACGCTGGCCCGCGCCCAGGTGCGCTACCCCGGCTGGGATCTGACCCCCTGGCGTGACCGGCTGAAGGGATGAGCTCGACGGGGATGTCCGAAGAGACAGGGACCGGGCCGGACCGGATCATAGGCCCCGACTACAGCCCCGCACCGGAAACGGTCCTGCGGCCGGAGGTGCCCGCCGGAACCCTGCATGCGCTGGTCCTGAGATCCACGGACAGCCGGATCTATCCGGGCATCCGGCGGGTTGACAATGCCATCACCCGACGGCGGGACGCCCATGGCAACCGGATCGCGGCCCCTGCCCACGAACAGTCGGCAGCGGAGCCCTATCTGCGCACGGTATGGGTCTATGTGCCGCCGGGCCATGTGGCGGGAACGCCGGTGCCGCTTCTGGTGGTGCAGGACGGTCATGCCTTCCTGAACCTGGTGCCCCGGGTGCTCGACAACCTCATCGCCGACGGGCGGATTCCGGCCATGGCGGCGATCCTGATCGATTCCGGCGGCGGCGACGCGCAGGGATCGCAGCGGGGTCTGGAGTACGACACGGTGTCGGGCACCTACAGCGACTTCGTCGAGACCGAGCTCCTGCCCCGGGTCACGGCGGAGACGGGGGTGACCTTCACCGACGACCCGGACCGACGGGCCACCCTGGGCGTCAGCTCCGGCGGAGCCTGCGCCTTCACCATGGCCTGGTTCCATCCGGAGCGGTACCGCCGGGTCCTGTCCTATTCGGGGACCTTCGTGAACCAGCAGTCCCCGCCGAATCCACAGACCCCCCGCGGGGCGTGGGAGTATCACGCCACCCTCATTCCCGCCGCTCCGCCCGCCCCCTTGCGCGTCTGGCTCGAGGTGGGCGAGCAGGACCTGCACGCCGACGACCCCGAGGAGACCTGGCACAACTGGCCCCTGGCGAACCGGCGGATGGCGGCAGCCCTGGCCGCCCGGGGGTATCGGTATCGCTTCACCATTTCCCGGGGCGGTCGCCATGCCGATCCGCGGGTGATGGCCGCAACCCTGCCCTCGGCCCTGGTCTGGCTGTGGCAGGACGATCCGGACTGAGCCGTCTTCGGCCAAGGAGGACCTGCGTCCCCGGTCCCGCCGTCACGGGGCCGGAAAGCGGGAAAAGGTCTCGGTGGAGGCCATGATCACGTGATCTGCGACACCGTTGTCCCGGTGGACATTGCCCCGGGCGTAGTCTGCCGAGGTCACCATGTCCAGGAACGCAGCCCGGGACGGGTATCGTACCAGCACGACATAGTCCCAAAGGGCGGTCGACGGGGGACCGAAGGCGATGCCTTCGGGTTTCCCGCTCCAGAGGACCGCGCCACCGAGGGCCTTGATCAGGGGCACGGTGTTGGCGCTGTAGCGGAGATAGGCGTCCCATCCCGTCCCGTCGTTGTCGGCCGAGCGTTCGTGAAATCGGAGGAAGTTGATCATCACCACCGGGCCGTGGTCCGGCAGGCCGCGCACGATCTCTTCATTCAGGGGTTCAGGGAGGGACATGGGGGTCAGGCACTTCCAGATGGTGTTGAGCACCGATCGTGGCCTGAACCGGGGGCGCGCAGCAAGTGTCTGCCCCGGCTCATGGACATTGGCGACATCCCTCCGGTGGCGTATAGGGAGCCATGTGATTTCGAGGGGGCGACCCCGACCCGGGCCGGGTGAAGGGCCATCGGATGCCCCGGCGGGTTCGGTCTCGGGGATGTCCGGCGTTTCAATCGTTCTGAGATGTTTGACAGACCTGGGAAGGATGCCATGAGCGACGCCGTCGGTCCGGATGATCTGGTGCTCTGTGTCAATGCGGCCCCCAACCATGTGACGGGGCAGGCGGTGCCCTTGCGCGCGGGGGAAACCTATCGGGTGGTGGGGGTCATGGAGTTTGCCTGTCCGTGCGGGCGGTCCGACGCGTTGCTGGACGTGGGCGTCGACTTCGCCTGGTGCCAGTCACGCTTCCGGTTGCTGCCCAAGCCCAGGCTGGAGTCCCGTCCGCGCCGCGTCTCGGCGCCGCGGGAAAAGGATACGGTCCGCTAGGCGAACGGGAACCGGATCTTCGATTGCCAATTTTCCATCCGGCGGTAGCGTGTCGGCCCAACTGACGCGATCTGACCGGATGTCCCATGCGCTCACGCCCTCTCGCCGCCACGGCCCTCGCTCTCGTCCTGTCCGCAGGTGGTCCGGGGTTCGCCCAGACTGCAGCGCCGGTCGCGCCCGCGCCCTTGGGTTCGGGCCTGGACCTCGCGGGCCGGGACCTGACCGTTGCCCCCGGTGACAACTTCTTCGCCTATGCCAACGGCGGCTGGGACAAGGCCACGACGATTCCGGCGGACCGGTCGGGCTACGGGGCCGGTGCCAAGCTTGTCGAACTCACCGAAGGCCGGGTCGCCGCCCTGATCCAGGACGCCGCCAAGGCCGATCCGGCGCCGGGGTCCGAGGCCCGCAAGATCGCCGACTACTACGCCGCCTACATGGACGAGGCGACCATCGAGGCCCGGGGGATCGCGCCGCTGAAGCCCCGTCTGGCCGCCTATGCCGCTCTCCGCACCCGTCGCCAGCTGGCCACGGCCCTGGGCCAGACCCTGCGGGCCGACGTGGATGTGCTGAACAATACCAACTACTACACGCCCAACCTGTTCGGCCTGTGGATCGCCGCGGATCTGGATCAGCCGACCCGGTATTCGGCGACGCTTCTGGTGGGCGGGCTCGGCATGCCCAGCCGGGACTACTATCTGGCGGACAGCCCGCGGATGGAGGCGATCCGCAAGCGCTACCTTGCCCACATCGCCAAGGTGCTGACCCTGGCGGGCTTCGCCGATGCCGAGGCCCGGGCGGCCGCCATCTTCGCCGTGGAGAAGCAGATCGCTGCGGCCCAGGCCCCCCTCGACGAGAACGAGGACGTGCGTAAGGGCGACAATCACTGGTCGGCGGCAGACTTTGCCCGCAAGGCCCCGGGTCTCGACTGGAAGGCCTATTTCGCGGCCGCCGGACTGGGCCAGCGCAAGGACTTCGTGGTCTGGCAGCCCGCCTCCCTCTCCGCCATCGCCGCCATTGCCGGCCATACGCCGATCAAGGTCTGGCGGGACTATCTGAGCTATTTTCTGCTGAACCGGTCCGCCGATCTCCTGCCGAAGGCCTTCGTCGAGGAGCGTTTCGACTTCTACGGGAAGACCCTCAGCGGAACGCCCCAGCTGGCCGCCCGCTGGAAGCGGGGGGTGCGGGCCACCAACGGGGCCCTGGGCGACGCGGTGGGCAAGATCTACGCGGCCCGCTACTTCCCGCCGGAGTCCAAGGCCAAGGTGGAGGCCCTGGTGCAGAACGTGATCGCCGCCTTTGATCGCCGGATCGATCATCTGGACTGGATGAGCGACGCCACCAAGGCCACGGCCAAGGCCAAGCTCCGGGCCCTGAAGGTCGGCGTGGGGTATACGGGCCGGTGGCAGGACTATTCCGCCCTGATCGTCGATCCGAAGGATGCCCTGGGCAATGCCCGCCGCGCCGGCGAGTTCGCCTATCACCACGAACTGGCCAAGCTCGGCCGCCCGGTGGACCGGGACGAGTGGTTCATGACGCCCCAGACGGTCAATGCCGTGAACCTGCCGGTGCTGAACGCCCTGAACTTCCCGGCGGCCTATCTGCAGCCGCCCTTCTTTGATCCGTCGGCCTCCGCCGCAGCCAATTACGGCGGTGTCGGGGCCACCATCGGCCACGAGATCAGCCACAGCTTCGACAGCACCGGGGCCCTGTTCGACGATCAGGGGCGCCTGCGGAACTGGTGGACCAAGGACGACTTCGCCCATTTCGAGGCCTCGACCCACCAGCTGGCAGCCCAGTTCGACACCTATCGGCCTTTCCCCGACCTGGCGATCAAGGGCCAGCAGACCCTGGGCGAGAACATCGCCGATCTCGCCGGACTGCAGGCGAGCTATGATGCCTTCCATCAGGCCCTGGGCGGGCAGGCCGCACCGGTGCGCGACGGGCTGACGGGGGACCAGCAGTTCTTCCTGTCGTTTGCCCAGAGCTGGCGGAACAAGGCGCGGGAGCCGGCCCTGCGGCAGCAGGTGCTGACCGACGTCCATGCGCCGGCCCAGTACCGGGCCCAGACCGTGCGCAATCTCGACGGCTGGTATGAGGCCTTCGGTGTGACACCGGGGCAGGCCCTCTATCTCGCCCCCGCCGACCGCGTGCGCATCTGGTAGGGATGCCGCCCATGACCGGGACCGGAGGGATCCACCACTTCGCCAGCTTCGACGGACAGTCCATCGCCTGGCGTGAACTGGGCGAGGGGCGACCGACCCTGATGATCCACGGCTTCCTGGCCGACGGACCGTCCAACTGGATCGCTCCCGGCATTGCGGCGGCAGTGGCGGCTCTGGGACGGCGGGTGATCCTGCCGGACCTGCGCGGGCACGGGGCCTCCGCGGCCCCCGGGGATCCGGCCGCCTGGCGACCGGACACCCTGACCATGGACCAGGAGGCGTTGATCGCTCACCTGGGTCTGACGGACTACGACCTCGTGGGCTATTCCCTCGGGGCCCGGACGGCCGTGCGGATGATGGTGCGCGGGGCCCGGCCCGGACGGGCGGTGCTGGGGGGCATGGGCGACAGCGGGATCATGCAGGCCGGTGCCCGGGCAGCCATGTTCGAGGACGGCATCCGTCACGGGGAGGCCGCCGCGGACCCGCGCTCTGGCCGGGTGATCCAGGCCATGGTGGCGGCCCGGGGCCTGAAGCCGGAGGCCATGCTCGGCGTGCTCGCCGCCTTCGCCGCCACCGGGGTCGATGATCTCCGCGGCATCCCGACCCCGGTCCGGGTGGTCAGTGGTGACCGGGATCAGGACAATGGCTCGGCCGAGGCGCTCGCAGCGCTCCTGCCCGCAGGCGAGGTGCGGATCGTCTCCGGGGACCACCTCACCGCCGTGGCCGATCCGGGGCTCGCTGAGGCGATCACCGACTTCCTGTCGCACGGCGGCTGACGCCCGGCCGCCCCGGCGGCACAGCCCTTGCGCGCGGGGGTCGGCAGGTCAGACCCCGGACGGGCCACCGATGGCATCGAGCTCGGCCATGTCCTCCGGGCCCAGGGCGAGGGCCTCGGCCGCCATGTTCTCCTGCAGATGCGCGAGGGACGACGTGCCCGGGATCGGCAGGATGTTGGGGCGACGGTGCAGCAGCCAGGCAAGCGCCACCTGCATCGGCGTCGCACCCAGCCGGGTCGCCACGCCATCCAGCCTCGCATGCTGCAGAGGGGAAAATCCGCCGAGGGGAAAGAAGGGCACATAGGCCACGCCATCGGCGGCCAGGGTGTCGATCAGGGCGTCGTCCCCGCGATGGACGATGTTGTAGTGGTTCTGGAGGCAGACGATCCGGCAGATCCCCAGTCCCTCACGGACCTGGGTCGGGGTCATGTTGGAGAGGCCGATGTGACGGATCAGGCCCTGGTGCTGCAGCTCTGCAAGCACTGTCAGGGGCGCTTCGATCGATCCCTCCGCCGGTCCGTGGCGGCTGAACATCGACCGCAGATTGACCACCTCCAGCACGTCGAGCCCGAGGTGCCGGAGATTGTCATGCACCGCCGCCGTCAGATCCTGGGGCGAAAAGGCCGGGTTCCACGTGGCGTCGGGCCCCCGCCGCGCGCCGACCTTGGTGACGATGACGAGGTCGTCCGGGTAGGGGAACAGGGCCTCGCGGATCAGATGATTGGTGACGTGCGGGCCGTAATAGTCGCTGGTGTCGATGTGGTTCACCCCCGCCGCCACCGCCGCCCGCAGCACCGCCCGGGCGCCGTCCGGATCCTCGGGCGGGCCGAACACCCCCGGGCCCGCCAGCTGCATGGCACCGTAGCCCATGCGCCGAACGGGGCGGTCGCCGAGAAGGAAGGTCGAAGAGGACAGCGTCGTCGGCATGGGGGAGGTCCTTCCGGGCCCGGGCAGGGCAGGGGTCATTTCTGGAACAGGCTCAAGGGATTCTGTCGCAGGGACGCTTCCTCGCGGCCCATGTAGGTGAAGATGCCGTCCGCGGTCTTGTCGGTGACATAGTCCACCAGACGTTCCGGCGTCAGGCCGATGGCCGCCAGGTTCGAGGTCTGTTTCAAGACGCCAGTCTCGACGAGGGCGCGCCTCACCAGAGGGCGCAGGCGTGCGTGGATGTCACCCCCGGCACTCCGGCGCAGATAGTCCGTCGCCCCGGTGCGGCTCATCAGGCCGGCGGCATCCTGCAGGGTCATGGATGTGATCGCCGTGTGGAAGATCGGCTTGGCTGCACCGGCAGCCTGGCCGGCGGCGGTGTTCAGGCTGCCGGTGATGTCCGGCACAATCCCCGCCTTCCCCGCCACGGCCAGGAGCCCATCCAGCGTCCCGTTCAGCTTCGAGGCCGGGCCGGGCAGCCCGATCCGGATTGCGTCATCGGCGGCAAAGGCCCCGGGCTGGCTCAGCTTGTCCAGGGCGCGATCGGAGGCCCGGGCCAGGATGTCGCGGAAGGGCAGGGCCATGGACCGGAGGCCCGACCGGGACGGCGGGGCCGGATCGGCCACGGCGCGCGGTCCGCCGAGAAGGCCACCCGAGAGGATGATCGCGACCGAGACGGCAACCGTCGGGCCGGAGCGTTGGAGAGGCATGGTCGGGTTTCGCCCTTCAGACTGGCCGGACGCCAGCCGGCCCATCTAATCCCGGATGGGGGCGCGCATCCAGAACCTGTTCACGCCACCGGGGGCTAGATCGGGGCACCGAAGATCAGCCAGGCAGAGGATGCGACGGTCAATGCGACCAGACACCACACGATCATCCGGCCGCCGCTCCCGCTGCCGGGTCGGTCGGGCTCGGGACTGAGATGGCCGGGCTTGAGGTTTCGCAGCATGTCGCCTTCCGTGGATGTCGCGTGTTCCAGTAAAGCGCACTGTGAGATGTGGATTCATATATGGCAAATTGTCACAGTATTAGACGTGTACCTGAATATTAAATTCAGTATTATCGCACAGTAATATTAATGCGCGGGATAGTATAGGGCGCGAGGCCGGCTTGGACTTGGCGCTGGGCCGTGGGCGGGTTGCGAGACGGGGTTTCCTGTCGGATGCTGGGCCATGCGAGGTGTGACATGAACCGGCGAGCCATGATGCTGGCCCTGACCAGCCTGGGGGGATTGGGGGCCGGGACCGGCCGTGGAGACGCCTTCGAGGCGCGCAGCGCCCTGGCCCCCCTGCTGGCCGATGGCCCGGATGGGGCGGTCAGTGCCGGGGCCATCCTGCGCCGGGGCGACGGCACGCCGCTGTTCGCACAGGCCGTGGGGCGCAGACGGGTCGGCACCGGGGCCGATGGCTGGGCACCCTTCGGCCTCGAGGATCCGTTCCGGGTGGCATCGGTCTCCAAGATGGTGGCGACGACGGGCTTCCTGCAGCTGCTGGAGCAGGGACGTATCGCCCTCGACGACGACGCGGCTTCGCGGCTGGGCCTTCGGCTGCGGCATCCGGCCTTTCCCGATCGTCCGATCACTGTGCGCCATCTGCTGTCGCACACCAGCGGCCTGCGCAACGGCCCGTCCTATCCGGTCCCGGCAGGGCATGACCTGGCCGAGGCCTTCGAGCCCGGGGGGCGGCACTTCGATGGCGGGGCCTGGTTCGGTCCGGCGGAGCATGCCCCCGGGCGCTGGTTTGCCTATGCCGATGTGAACTTCTGCCTGATTGCGCAGATGCTGGAGGCTGTGACCGGGGAGCGCTTCGACCACTATATGAGCCGCACCGTGCTGGCCCCCCTCGGCCTCGACGCCGGCTACAACTGGAGCGGGGTCAGTGCGGCCAAGCGGGCCCGGGCGGCGCGGGCCCTGAGATGGAACGAAGGGGGTTGGACCGATCAGGTCGACGGCACGGTCCCTCCCTGGCCGCGGGTGGCCCTTCCCCAGCCGCACGACGGGCCGGAGGTGGCAGAGGCGGACCTGCGCCTGGCCAGCAACGGCTTTCTGTTTTCCCCCCAGGGCGGCCTTCGTCTCAGCCTGGCCGACATGGACCGGCTGGCAGCCCTCTACCGGCACGGCGGCAGCCTGGACGGTCGGCGGATCATCGGGACCCGGACCCTGGATCTGATGCAGACTCCCGCCTGGACCTTCGACCCGGCCCGTCCCAATGGCGACACGGCGGAGGGCGACGGGGTGGCGGGACTGTTCAAGGCGTACGGTCTGGCCATGGAGATCCCCCAGGGCCGCACCGCCGCGGAGGGTGACGCCTTCTTCGGTGCGGGCTCTCCGGACTGGCGGGGGCATCTGGGGGATGCCTATGGCTGGCTGACCGGGCTGTTCTGGAACCGGCGGGATGGCCGGACCCTTGTCTATGCCATCAACGGCATCCGGGAGACCGGGCGGCGGGAGGGACGGCGCTCCGCCCTGACGGAGGTGGAGGAGCGGCTGATCGACACGCTGATGTCCTAGGGGCGCGCATGGTGCCGAGCCGCGATGCGGACAGCGTCAGCATCCAGACGGCCGTCGCACAGAGCCGGGGCTGGACGTTCAGCGGCGGGCTCATGCCCGGCCCATCCCCGCGCCGTGCCGCCGACCCTGCTTCAACCGGGGGCGGAGTGCCTCAAAATCAGGCTGTTCCGACGTCGCTGTGCGGGCAATGCCGTCCGTCGGTTGCGCCTTCGTTCATTCGGCGTGACGCTCCGTGAACGGGCCGACAGAGAGACGCCGGGAGATGAGGCTTGGCTGCGGGTTGCGGCCGCTCGACGGATCAGGCCAGTCCGCGACAGACGCAAAGGGCAACAACCATGAGCGATACCATTTCCGATCCATCGACCCTCGGCCGTCGGGCCTTCCTGTGGAGTACCGCGGTGGCTGCGGCGGCCCCGATCCTGACCGAGGCCTCCATGGCCCATGCCAAGCTGGCCTCCCAGCGGCTGGGCGTCCTGCCGCCCGATGCGGTGATCATCAACGCCAATGAAAACCCCCTCGGCCCCAGCAAGGCTGCGCTGGAGGCGATCACCCGGATCGCCCCCCTGGGGGGGCGCTATGACCGCACCGGCATTCAGGCGACCTTCGTCAACACCTATGCCGAGCAGCATGGCCTGAAGCCCGAGAACGTGGCCGTCTACGCCGGATCCTCCGAGCCGCTGCACTACACGGTGATGGCCTTCACCTCCCCCACCCGAAGCCTGGTGACGGCGGATCCGTCCTATGAATCCCCCGTGGTCGCGGCCTCCGTGGTCAAGGCGCCGGTCCACCGCGTGCCACTGACCGCCGCCATCGGCCATGACGTGAAGGCCATGGTCGCCGCCGACCCCTCCGCCGGCGTCATCTATATCTGCAACCCGAACAATCCCACGGGCACCATCACCCCACGGGCGGACATCCTGTGGGCGCTGGAGAACAAGCCCGCGGGGTCGGTGCTGCTGGTGGATGAGGCCTATATCCACCTGTCCGACGAGCAGTCGGTGGTGGATCAGGTGGCCGCGGGCAAGGACCTGATCATCCTGCGGACCTTCTCCAAGATCTACGGCATGGCGGGCATCCGTTGCGGGATCGCCATGGGCCGCCCGGATCTGCTGGCCAGGCTGGAACCCTATCTGCAGAACGCGATGCCCGTGACGGCGCTGGCCGCCGCCCACGCCTCGATCACGGATCCGGATCTGATTCCGACCCGCAAGAAGTGGCTGGCCGATACCCGCAACGAAACCTTCGCCTGGCTGAAGGCCAACGGCTACAAGCTGGTGGGTGCGCCGCAGTCCAACTGCTTCATGATCCAGACCGGTCGTGACGCCCACGCCGTCATCGCCGCCCTGCAGGCGGAGAAGGTCTATATCGGCCGGGTCTGGCCGGTGTGGCCGAATGCGGTGCGGGTGTCCGTGGGCACGCCGGAGGACATGGCCAAGTTCCGTACCGCCTTCAAGAAGGTGATGGACGCCCCGGCCAAGGCCGCCAATCCGCCGACGACCCAGGTGGCTGTCGGTCAGTCGGGCCGCGGGACCTTCCTCTCCTAGTCCCCCTACCCAGGGACGGATGACACCGCTGCGGACGGGTCGGCTGGCCCGTCCGCAGTTTCGTTTCAGGCCGAGGGGCCGAGGGAGCATCCGGGGAGCGGTTCCGTCGCCGCGGATCCCGCTCTAAGGTGCCGGACATCGCCAACCGGAGCCCTGCCGTGAGCCAGACCCTGTCCGCCCGCCTCGATCGCGCCATCGCCCGTCTGCCGGAGGCGTTTCCC
>DAINBM010000009.1:0-17489 GCA_036732965.1 Caulobacteraceae bacterium
CCTGTGCGATGCGGCCCTGAGCGGGGCCGGCGCCTGCAGGGCCTCGAGGAGGCCCGCCTTCGACAGGGGCCGGGCCACCACCGCACTGAACGGCGGGTCTTGCAGCGCCGGTCCGACGTCCTCCGGCCGGATCAGGGCAATGACCCGGGGCGGGGCCGTCAGATCCGCGATGGCTGTCAGGACACCGCTGCGATGGATCGCATCAAGCTGCGCGCCATCGACGATCAGGGTGTCGCAGGGGGCCGTGGCCATGTGATCCCACAGCTCCTCCGCCGTGTTGAAGATCACCAGGGCGCGACAGACCGGCGTCACCACCACCTTCAGCAGACCGCGGTCCATCGGCGAGGGCGCTAGCGCATAGACCACGTCCTGGGGTCCCGCCTCCGCCGCCGCCGGGCCCTCGACCGGGGTTGAGGTCGCGATGACCGGCCGTTCGATCGGTAGGTTGACGGTGAAGGTGGAGCCCTGCCCCGGACGGCTGCGCACGGCGATCGTCCCGCCGAGATGGCCCACCAGGGTGGCGCAGATGGACAGACCGAGACCAGCTCCTGAAAAGCGCCGCCCGAGCCCGGTCTCCACCTGGATGAAGGGCTCGAAGATCCGGTCCTGATCCGCCTCGGCGATGCCGATGCCTGTGTCAGAAACCTCCAGCACCAGCATCTCGGCACCCGGCCCGCCACGCAGGGCCACCGACACGGCCACCCGGCCCGCATCCGTGAACTTGATGGCATTGAAGGTCAGGTTCTGCACGATCTGGCGCAGCCGGGTCTCGTCCGTGACGAGGGTGGCCAGCGCCGGATCCAGATCCAGCACCAGCTCCAGCCCCTTGGCCTCGGCAGCGGCCCGATAGGCGTCCACGGACTGCCGCAAGACATCGGCCGCGTCGATGGTCGACATGTGCGGCACAAACTCGCCCATTTCCGATGTGCCGAGGGTCATGAGGTCGTCCACCAGGGCCCGCATGATGCGACCGGACTCGACCACGGTGCGCAGCTTTTCCCGGAGCCCCTCATTCACGCTCTGGTCGAAGGTCAGGGCCTCGGTGAGCGCCAGCACCCCGTTCAGCGGCGTCCGGATCTCGTGGCTGGCCATGGCGAGGAAGTCCCGCTTCACGTTCAGTGCCGTCTGCAGCGCGGCATTGGACCGGCTGAGCTGGTCATTGGTGGCCCGCAGCTGGTCCCGACTGCGCCGCAGGGAGACCACCGTGTAGAGCACCAGCACGGCGATGATCATCAGACCGATCCCGGTCATCACCGTCGCCGCCCACCGCCACTGCTCCCGGGTGCGCGCCAGTTCGATGTCCTTCTTCAGGGCCGCGCTCTTCAACTGCTCGATCCGGAGCTTCTGGTCGGCGAAATTGAACTGGGCGGTGGTCAGGGCCGCGGTCGTCGAGATGGAGAGCTGGGTGGCCGCCTCCTCCAGCCGCTTCTGGGCCCGGAAGTGCCGCAGCGCCTGGCCGGCCTGCCCGGTCCGCTCGTAGACCGCGACGGCGGCGCGGTGGAAGTCGAGGAAGTCGGGCCCCGTGGTCTCGAGGTTCACCCCGGCAAAGGCGCGCTCGATATTGCGCAGGGCCTGGGCCAGGTCCCCCTGCTGCAGGTCCAGCCGCGCCAACTGGCCATAGAGAAACGGCATTTCAAGCCCGGCCGCCGGGTAGCGTCGGGCAATGCCCAGCGCCGTCTGGATCGCGCTCCGGGCTGCCGCGTCCCTGTGCTCGGCAATGTCGTTGGCGGCGAGATTGTTGAGAATGCTGGCTTCGAGGTAGTGGTTCTTCAGCTCGATCGCCAGGTTCAGGGCCTGGGTGTATTCCGCCTCGGACTCCCTGTGCCGCGCAGTCTGCGCCAGCAGATCCCCCATGTTGTTGTGGAAGGCCATGTCAAAGGCCTTGTCGCCGGCATAGGTCTCGTGGGCGCGCTGATAATAGCGAATGGCCTGGGCGTAATCCCGGGCATCCGCATAGATCGATCCGATCTGGCCGAGGGTCAGCCCGGCGGACCGGGGCGCACCCGACGCCACGAAGATCTCGTACGCCGCCTGATAGTCGGCCATGGCCTCCTGCGGGGCCCCGAGGGCGGCCTTGATATGGCCGTGGGTGAGGCGCAGGTCCCCTTCCAGCCTCGAGTTGCGCGCCACCCTGTGCGCCGCCTCCAGGGCCTGGGTCGCCAGCGGCAGGGCTTCGGCATTGCGGTCCAGGCGATAGAGGGCCTCGGCCTCGAGCCAGACCGCCACGGCCGCATCTGCATCTCCGGACGCAGAGGCCGGGGCCCTGCGCGCCAGCCCGGCCGCCGCGCGGGCATGGGACAGGGCCTGCGGGGGGTCCGACATCATGGAGGCCTTGGCGGCCGAGATCTCGGCCTTGTAGGCAACCGGCGCCGTCACATCCTGCGCCACCACAGAGCCCGTCGGCACGCCGACAAGGACCAGCGCCCCCAGCAGGCGCGGCATCAAGGTGCAGAGACGTCGGACGAGAGTCACCGGGGCGCGTACCAGCCTGCCAAATTGAAGCGTCACCTTACGGCGAATTCATTGATAATCCGTTTTTAGCAAGACGCGATAAATTTAACGGGTTGTTATTCATAATATTCGGAAACCATAGAGGGTCGAATACTGCTTTTTTATTCCATGGTAAATAATTTTATCTATATTCGTTGGTAATCGATTTAACTTTGGACGTGCTACCGAGCCTCCAGGGGCAATTCCCGTCCGGTTATTGGTGGACATCATGATCACGGCAGTCACTCGGTCGCTGAAGCGCGCGGCCCTGACCAGCGCCTCCCTCGGCGCACTGGCCCTCGGCGGCACCGCGACTGCGGCAACCGGCCCGGTGCTGCCGCAATACGGCAAGATCACCCCCTTCTACGGGACCGGATCGATCACGCCCTTCTACGGCAAGATCACGCCCTTCTATGGCAAGATCACCCCGTTCTTCGGCGGATCCAGCTCGTTCTGGACCAGCGCCAATCCCTTCGCCCCCGCGACCACGACCACCACCATCTACGGGACCACCACCGACGCCTTCTGGGGAACCGGCACGGCCGACCCCTATGTGACCAACCCCAGCAAGTACATCTCGTACAAGACGATCGCCCCGTTCTGGGTGACCGAGTCCACTTCCTGGCAGACGCTGATGACGAGCTGGGCCGCGGCCAAGACCACGGCGGACTACACGGCGCTGGCCACCGCGCTGCAGTCGACCATCGTCAGCCCGGCGAACACCTTCTGGGGCACCGCCATCAAGGGGACCAACGCGTCCACCTCGGTCGCCGCGATCACCCAGTCCCTGCTCACCAGCGCCGGCGCCACCTACACCAGCGGGACCCTCAACGCCGCCAGCCTCGCCTCGGTGACGCCGACCAACCAGGCCATGTTCTTCCTGAACTTCTACGACCAGATGATGGCCTATTCGGGCACCGCGCATGCGGACTGGTGGATGAACGCGGCGGACTGGTCGCCGGCCCTGGCGCAGCAGGTCGCTGCCGGCACTGCCACCCTGAAGCCCACCCCCCTGGTGGTGGGCATGCTGGACTTCACCGCCACCTCGGCCGGGGCCAGCACCAAGGGATCGATCCTGTCCTACGGGTCCGACGTGTTCAGCGACGGCCACGGGGCCGCGGTCCAGGGCCTGATCTCCGGCGCCGTGGACAAGTCCGGCATCCTGGGCGTGATGCCCACGGGCTCCGCCAAGATCGCCGTCTACAACCCGTATGACAGCACCAACACCACGGACTGGACCTCCATCGGCAACGGCATTGCCACCCTGGTCCGGCCGTTCATGACCACCAGTGGCCAGCCGCTCATGGGGGCCTCGGTCATCAATGCGTCCCTCGGCGTTCCGGGCTCGACCTTCGATTCCGGCTGGAGCACGGTCTTCTCCGGCAACGCGATCCTGGCGACGGGCGCGGCGAACAAGACCCTGCTGGTCGTGGCGGCCGGCAATGAAGGGATCTCGCAGACCACCAACGTGTCCTGGGACTTCGCCAACAATCCCTCGCTGATCCTCGTCGGTTCGCTGGGCACGGACGGGACCATCTCGAACTTCTCCAACAAGCCCGGCACGGCCTGCCTCACCGCCACCACGGCGGCGGCCGGGACCTGCACCCAGAGCCTCGCCAGCCACTTCGTGGTGGCCCCGGGCGAACTGGTGCTGATTTCCGACAATGCCGGACACATCTCGCGCCAGACCGGCACCTCGCTGGCGGCCCCGCTGGTGACCGGCGCGGTCGGCCTGCTGGTGGCCCGCTGGCCGTGGCTCGCCTCCCAGCCGGACGTGACCTCCAACATCATCCTGTCCTCCGCCAAGCCCATGGGCACCCGGCTCACCACCGGCGTCGCCGACCCGGTCTACGGCATGGGTGCGCTGGACATTGCCGCATCCCAGTCCCCGCTGAAGTGGAGCACCCTGCGCTTCTTCCAGGTGAACAACGGCGCGACGGCCTCCGTGCCCACCTCCCTCGCCACCGTCATCTCCACGGTGACCTCGGCCTCGGCCAGCGGCTGGAGCGCGTCGAACCTCTATTTCACCGCCTACGAGTACTTCGGGTCCACCTATCGCGACTTCCAGGTGCCGATGTCGACCAAGCTGGTCGGCCAGTCGGTGGCCACCCTGAACGGGCAGCAGACCTTCCAGAGCTTCCTGAACTCCATCATGACCGCCTGGGTCGCCGGCGGTGCCAAGCTGGTGGACAGCGGCTCCACCGCGTCGGGCATGTCGGGCTTCATGGCCTCGAGCCTGCCCCTCGGCCGCGTGGGCGACATGCAGGTGCGGATGCGCATGGCGCCGGCGGAAAAGCCCCTGGGCTACGTGAAGACCGATGACCGGCCCGACTCGGAAATGGCCTTCATCGGCCGCAGCAGCACCCTGCGCTTCGGGTTCGGCACCATGGGTGCCCAGGCCATCGGCGGCCAGGACGGCTTTGCCAGCGCCGACGACTACCGGATCGACCGGGGCGGGGCCAACCCCCTGCTCGGCCTGGCATCCGGCGGGGCCTTCATGGACTACCGGACGCGGGTGGCGTCGGGGGTGAACCTCAACTTCGGCCTCACCCAGCGCGACGATCTGCGCGACACCCAGACCTTCGGCATCGCCAATCGGGTCGCCGGAGCCGGGGCGGTCCGCTATGCCAGCTCCGCGTCGCATGTGGGCCTGGACGTCTCGGTCACCCCCGCCCTGATGCTGCACACCAGCCTGACCCGGCTGGACGAACGCGCCGGCCTGCTGGGCGTCCAGTCCCTGGACCGGGCCGACCTGGCGCACGGATCGGTGACCACGGGCCAGAGCCTCGGGTTCGACCTGCAGCTCGGCGACGATCTGGTGATCAGCGCCACGGGCATGCTGGCCCACACCCAGACCCCCTCCGGCCAGGCCCTGCATACGGGCGCCGGCGGCATCCAGAGCTCGGCCGGGGAAGTGGCCCTCTCCAAGGCCAACCTGTTCGCCGAAGGCGATCGCGCCCGGCTGACCCTGTCCCGCAGCCTGCAGGCCGACAGCGGCCAGATCGCCTACTCCACCGTGGGCGTGATCGACCGGCAGACTGGTGCGCGGGGCCTCGTCACCACATCGGTGAGCGCCGCGACGGACCGCCAGCCGGTAGCCTTCGAGATGATGTACGGCCGCCTGCTGCAGCGCCGCACGGCGGATGCCTCCCTGTTCCTCCGCCTGGAGAGCGGCAGCGGCGGGAGCCCGAGCGGCAACCACGGCGACGTCGTGGCCGGGGGCCGGTATCACGTGGCGTTCTGACGCCGGGGCGCTGTCGCACCCGCGGCAGCGCCAACGACGGCCGGACGCGGATCGCCCCGCGGCTCATATCCGTATACGGATCAACGCAGGACTCCGAGATTTCACAGGTTCCGGGTGCCCCACCGGCTCCATCTCACGACCCTGGACGCAATCATACCGATGCAGAGGACGCTGCGCGGCCAATGCTGTAACGTTGCACACTCATTTTGAGGCGTGTCTCGGACAGGAAACATTTCCAAGACCCACGACGCGCAAACTCAATTCGACACACCATCAGAAAATCGAGCCGAGATGCTGGCTCGGACGCCCTGCGGTGCGCCGAACATCGGCCCCCGAATTTTTCATTGATCGCGATCAACTTGGGTGTTTGTCTCATCTGACAATGACAAGAACGGTCCTGCGTCCCTGCGGACGCGGCGGGAAACGCGCATGGAACTCGAAAAGCTCAGCCACTCGGCAGTGCCGTCACCGCGGCGGCATGGACCCGACACCCCCTCCGGGCGGGACAAGCGCTGGTCACCGGCCTCGTTCATGGCCCTGGTAATTTCCGCGTCGGCGGGCCTCTGGGGGCTGATCGCCCTGCTGACCCTGCGGCTGGCCCACAGCCTCTGACCGCCCCAGGAGGGGTGTGCGACGGACGCGCTAGGCGGTGCGCGCGGCGAAGGTCGACAGGACGTCGGTGAGGTCGGACGGGGAGATCGGCTTGGTCAGGAAGCCATCCACGTGCGCCGTGGCCGCCTCGTCCAAGTGATCGAGCACGACCTGATGGCTCATGATCACGATCGGGGCGGCCGGGCGGAGGGGATTGCGCTCGCTGGCCCGTAGGTTCCGCGCCGTGGTCAGACCGTCGCAGTCCAGGGCCTGAAGGTCCAGCAGCGCGGCATCGAAGTCCCGATCCTGCCACAGCGCCACCGCCTCGGCGTCGCCCTCGGCCACCACCAGGTCCACCATCGGCGGGGCCAGAAGGGCCTCGATCACCCGGCGGTCGACCACATTGCCGCAGACCACGAGCAGCCGCAGGGGCCGGCCGGGCTGCGAGCGCGCGCCCGCGGGGCGCACCCGATCCGCCGCACCGGCCGGACCGTCGGCCGCGGCGTCCCGCGCCACCGGCTTGGCCCGGGCATAGGCCACATGAAACTCGGTCTTCACGCCGACGCCGGCGAGGACATGGCGCTCCAGTCGCCCGCCGGCGGCCCTTGCCGCGGCCTCGACGGCGTCACCCGGCGCGGTTGCGGCGGGGTCACCAGTGTCCAGGCAGTCGACGCGCAGCCGCAGCAGCGGCCCGTCGGGAATGCCGACGGCGTGCAGCTTGACCCAGCCCTTGCTCGTCCGCTCCAGCCCGTGCTCCAGCATGCTGAGCACCACGGCCCGCAGGGCCTGGGCATCCCCGACGCAGAGCTGTCCCCCGGCCCCATCCACGTCGAAGTTCAGCGCGACGCCCTTGGCGCGGAACAGGGCCTCCCGGGACACGGCCGCCTCGGCAATGGTGGCGAGCGGGTCGAGGGTCGTACGACGCCCGCCCTGCCGCATCTCGGCGTCGCGAAGCAGGCCGTCCATCATCGCATAGACCTCGTCCGTGCTCTTCTGGACGAAGTCCTCCACCGTCCGGTTGGGCTCGGCACCGGTGGCGGATTCCACGAGATGGCCCGCGCCGCCGATGCCCTGGGCCGGAGACCACAGGGTCCGGATGACGGCGGAATAATAGTCCTCCGTCGCCGCCTGGGACGCCTCGGCGGCATCGCGGGCGGCAGACAGCTCCTTCAGCAGGTCCTGGGTCTCGGCGATCAACGCCTTCTGCACCTCGACGGCGATCAGGGCGTCCAGCGTCGCATCGGCGGGAGAGAAGTCCCACATCTGCAGCTGGTATCCGGCGTCCGAGCGCAGGGATGCCGGGGCGTAGTTCACCAGGAAGAACAGCTCGTCCCCCTGATCGACGATCACGCCCCTCAGCTTCAGCCCATGCCGACCGAGGAGCCAGACCTGATCCCGGCTCTGCAGCAGACGGGCCACATCGAACTGACCGATGGGACGCTCCGCCGTGAAATGATCCCAAAGGGTGCTGCCCACCCCCACCTCGGGGAAGGCCCGGGCAATGGAGGGGCCGAACGACCGGATCCGGAAGTCGTAGTCCGTGACCAGATAGGCGGGATAAAGCCGTCCTAGGACGTTGAAATTCAAGCTCAGCGCCATGTCCGCAGCCTAACCCTCGAACGCGATGTGGAAGACGATGCCCAGATCCGAAGGGCCGATCGCCACAACGGTCCCGACCAGCCCGAACCGCGCGAGCAGGCCCGCCAGCAGCCCCTTCACGAATGGCTCGAGACCCACCCGGGTCGAGCTGTAACGCACATTCACATACCCCCGTCCATCCTCGAGGACACTGAAGGACGGCAGCTCGGCATCCGGCAGGGTCAGCTTGATGCCCGAATGCAACCGGTCCAGATTTCGCAGGCAATCGAGAAGGGTATCGCCGGTGAGGTCCAGCATCGGAGCATAGGCGCTCGCCCCGGCGAAGCTGACCCAGTAGACGCCGAACTGCTCGAGCATGTCCTCGATGGGCACGCCGAACTCCGCGCTGACGGCACCGATCAGACGCAGGGTCGTCTCGTCGGAATAGACCTTCGCGCTGATCATGTCGTCGTCATGGATCTCCGCCGCGCGGGCGAGATCGCGCCAGCGCTCGGGGCCCAGACGATCCGTGGCCATCTGGCGCACCGCCCTGTGGATCAGTCCGTACATCGAAGTCTTCCCCCCTGCCCCGCCAAATACCTTACGCAACCAATTTTAAAAAACTCGGACCGCAATACAATATTCTGTAGTTTTTCCGCGACCCCGGCTCTTCTTCATGGATTCCACTTTCAAACCAAAACAATCCCGCCCCACGATGACACCAAAATAAATAAAGACATCACATTGAGCGCAACCCCGACTGAAATCGCGAATTTTATATTACCCAGTCCGAATCGCTGGTGTATACCGGTTTGGACGACCGCGGATGCGGCACCCATCTGGAGATCATGACCGCAGTGTCAGAGGCCGATCAAGGCATGTCGATCGATTCCGCGCGCCAGCATGCCGTGATCCGACGGATCATGATCCTGATCGGCGGCTTTTCCGACCGGACCGGTCTGGGGTCGGAGGAGGCGATGATCCTGCTGGCGCTGATGCTGGTGGCTCACTCCGACAGCCTGCGCCACGGGACCCCGATCGAGGAGGCGCGCGCCATTCTCGGGGTGATCTCCCAGCTGACGGGCATCCCCAAGGAAACCGTGCGACGAAAACTGAAGAAGCTCGCCGACCTCGACATTCTCGAGCAGCAGCCGGACTCGGTCTACGTGCTCAATGCCGCGAACACGCACGTGATGGACATCCTGTCCGGACTGCAGGCGTTCTGACCGGCAGGCCGGGGCCCGCACCGTCCCGGCTGTGCAACGGATCCTTCGACGTCCGGGAGACATCATGACCCTTCGCCTGCCGCTCCGCCCCACGGGACCCGCCGAGATCGTCCTGCCCTGCGCCGACCTGCCGCCGACCCTCGCCTTCTTCGTCGACCATCTGGGCTTTCGGGTGGAGACCATCTTCCCGGCGGAGGAACCGACGGTGGCGAGCCTGTCCGGCCATGGCCTGCGCCTGCGGCTTCAGCCCGGCTCCGGCGATCCGGGGCACATCCGTCTCGGCTGCGACGATCCAGGCCCCGCGGGAGAGCGCCGCTTCTGCGCCCCCAACGGCACGGTGGTCGAGCTGGTGCCGACCGATCCGCCGCTCGACCTGCCGGACCTGGTCCCGAGCTTCGTGCTGACCCGCCGCCGGGACGCGCCACAGATGGGCGAGGGACGCGCGGGCATGCTGTACCGGGACCTGATCCCGGACCGCCAGGGCGGGCGGTTCATCGCCTCGCACATCGCCATACCCGAGGGGGGACCGGTGTCGGACTGGGTGCACTTCCACAAGGTGCACTTCCAGATGATCTTCTGCCGCACCGGCTGGGTGAAGGTGGTCTACGAGGACCAGGGCGAGCCGTTCCTGCTGCGCGCCGGGGATTGCGTGGTGCAGCCGCCGCAGATCCGTCACCGGGTACTGGAGGCCTCCGCCGGGCTCGAGGTGGTGGAGATCGGCTGCCCGGCCCTGCACGAGACCCTGGCCGATCATGACATGACCCTGCCCACGGGCCGGACCCTGCCCGAGCGCCTCTTCGACGGCCAGCGCTTCCTGCGCCACGTGGCCGCGGACGCCCCCTTTGTCCGGCTGGGCGACACCGGGTTCGAGGCCTGCGAGACCGGCATGGCGGCGGCCACCGGCGGGGTTGCCGATACCCGGGTCCTCCGTCCGGGCACCCGGACCGGGATGGCCTTTGCCCCCCACGACGCAGACCTGCTGTTCCACTTCGTGCTGGACGGCGAGGTGGTGCTCCGGCGCGGGGGCGATCACGCCCTGGAGGCCTGCGACGCCTTTGTCATTCCGGCGGGCGAGGCCTTCGCCCTCACGGATGCGTCGGCGGGCTTGCGGCTGCTGCAGGTGCGGCTGCCCGGCCGGTGAGGAGCCGCCGGACCCAGTAGATCCCGGTCAGCAGGACCAGCCAGGGCACGCCGGCCACCCAGGACAGCTGCCAGTCCTTGTCGAGCCCCATGGTCACCAGCACGGCGGCGATCAGCACGATCCCCGCGATCTGCATGCCCGGAAAGCCCGGCATGCGCACGACCAGGTCCGCGGCCCGGTGATGGCGGCGGAACCCGAGGTGGCTCAGCAGGATGATGATCCACACGGTCATGGCCCCGAACAGGGCGATGCCGAACAGATAGTCATAGGCCTTCGGCGTGAAGCGCGAGACCGCGCCGGCCACCAGGATGCAGGCCCCGGAGAGCAGGATGGCCGCCACCGGGGACCCGTCGGTGTTCAACCGGCCGAGGAATGCCGGGGCATAGCCGCCGCGGGACAGGGAGAACAGCATGCGCGAGCACAGATAGATGTTGGTGTTCATCCCCGACAGCGCCGCGGTGATGACCACGAAGTTCATGACGCCGGCCGCCTCGCGCACACCGGAATGGGCAAAGACCTTCACGAACGGGCTGCCGTTGACCGTGGCCGACCCCACCGCGGTCCAGGGAATGAAGGCCACCACGACGAACAGGGCCAGGACATAGAACAGGATCAGCCGGGCGGCCATGGAGCGCAGGGCCGCCGGGATGGCCCGGGCCGGGTCCGCCGTCTCTCCCGAGGTCACGGCGATCACCTCGATGCCGTTGTAGGAGAACAGGCCCATGATCACGGCCATCCACACGCCCTTGAAGCCGTGCGGCATGAAGCCCCCGGGCAGTCCCACCACATTGTGCAGGCCCACCGGGGCCTGTCCGACGCCGAACACCGCCGACAGGCCGAGGATGATGAAGACGATGATGGCGATCACCTTGATGGAGGTGAACCAGTATTCCAGCGAGCCGAAGTTGCGCACGGAGCGGGAATTGATGAACAGCAGCGCGACGTCAAAGCCCAGGGACCACAGCCAGACCGGCGAGCCGGGGAACCAGAACTCCATGTAGATGCCCACCGCCACCGCCTCGCCACCGATGGCCAGCACCTGGGCGATCCAGTAGGTGTAGCGCACGACGAAGCCGGCCCACGGATTGAGATAGGTTTCCGCATAGACGCCGAACGATCCGGCGGCGGGATGGGCCACGGCCATTTCCGACAGGCTGAGGACCATGACCAGGGCAACGAAGCCGGCGATCAGATAGCTGATCAGCACCGCCGGTCCGGCATAGCCGATGGCCAGGCTCGACCCGGCGAACAGACCGGTGCCGATGGCCCCGCCCAACGCGATCATCACCACCTGGGCCCGGCTCAGGGTTCGCTGCAGCCCCGACTCCCGCCCGGCCGCCGCCGCCACCTGCCGATCGCTGTCATCCATTCCGGGTCGAGGGTCCTGAGCCATGCCGTCCTGCCGTTGTTCCCCGCCATTCCACGCCGGGACGCGGCCCATGGCAAGGGTTCCGCTGCGGCCACCCCGACCTCGCCACCGACCCGCGGGTGCGGCCGCGTCGGAAATTCGGGCACTTTCCCCCCTTTTTCTCCCGGAGCCTTCTTGCTAGCGAGGCCGCCGCTGGCGGGCGGGTGGCCCCCGGGGAGACAACATGACGATCAACAGACCGGGCCCGGCGCTCTTCGCCGTCGCCCTCAGCGGAGCACTGCTGCTGCCGCGCGCGGCCCTCGCGCAGGGCCTCGGCGAGGCCACGTCCGCCGGTGACACGGCCTGGGTGCTCACGGCCACGGCCCTTGTGCTGCTGATGACCCTGCCGGGGCTCGCCCTGTTCTATGGCGGGCTGGTCCGCGCGAAGAATGTGCTGTCGGTCATGGCCCAGTGCGTGGCGATCGCCGGCCTCGCCTCGGTCCTGTGGCTGTTCGGAGGCTACTCCCTCGCCTTTTCCGGCAAGGCGCCGCTGATTGGCGACCTGGCCCGGTTCGGCCTGTTCTCCATGAGTCGCAACGCCGTCACCGGTCACATCCCCGAGACGGTGTTCTTCGGCTTCCAGATGGCCTTCGCCGTCATCACCCCGGCCCTGATCGTCGGCGCCTTCGTGGAGCGCATCCGCTTCGGTGCCGTGATGCTGTTCTCGGGGCTCTGGCTGATCGCGGTCTATGCGCCGGTATGCCACTGGGTCTGGGGCGGCGGGTGGCTGATGGAGCGGCATGTCATGGACTATGCCGGCGGTCTGGTGGTGCATGCGACGGCGGGGGTGTCCGCCTTGCTGGTGGCCTGGCGGATCGGTCCGCGGGAGACCTATCCGGACGCCGTCGCGCCGCCGCACAATCCCGGCATGACCCTGATCGGGGCGGGCCTGCTCTGGGTCGGGTGGTACGGCTTCAACGGCGGCAGCGCGCTCGCCGCCAATGCCGATGCGGGCGCCGCCCTGGTGGCGACCCACCTGTCCGCCTCCACCGCCGGCCTCGTCTGGGCCCTGCTCGACTGGCGCAGGTTCGGACGGATCAGCATGATAGGCCTCGTCACCGGTGCCGTGGCCGGTCTGGCGACCGCGACCCCGGCCTCCGGCTTTGTCGGCCCGGCGGGCGGAGCCCTGCTCGGTGCGGCGGGCAGCCTCGTCTGCCACGCCGCGGTGGACTGGGTCCGGGACACCCTGAGGATCGACGACAGCCTGGACGTGTTTGCCGTCCACGGGGTGGGAGGCATCCTCGGCACCCTGCTGACGGCGGTGCTGGCCAGCCCGGGACTCGGCGGCGCCGGCTATGCGCCAGGGATGGACATGGCCCGCCAGCTCGGGCTCCAGGCCCTCGCCATCGGGGCCGTGTGCGTCTGGTCGGCCCTGGCTACCCTGGCGCTGATCCTTGTGGTCGAGCGCGTGGCCGGGCTTCGGGCCCGGGACGACCAGATCGAGGAGGGGCTGGACCTCACCTTCCACGGGGAAGAAGCCTATCCGCCACCGGATGAGGTTCGGAACGCCCTAGGCACGGGCCCGGCCGTCTGACACTCTGCAGCGCAACAGTGCGGACGAACCACAAGAGCCGCCCGGGGAGGATATGGAACCATGAAGGACTTCAGCGGCAAGATCGCCGTCGTGACCGGCGGTGGCACGGGCATGGGCCGGGAACTGGTGCGCCAGCTGGCGGCAGAGGGCTGCCACGTGGCCATGTGCGACGTTTCGGCGAAGAGCATGGCCGAGACCCTGCGCCTGTGCCAGGCCGACGGCCTGCCCCAGGGGGTACGGGTGATCAGTCACGTGGCCGACGTCTCCAACGAGACCCAGGTGCTGGCCTTCCGCGACCACATCGTCAGCACCCTGGCCGTCGACCACATCGACTACCTGTTCAACAATGCCGGCATCGGCGGCGGCGGCTCGATGATCACCGACACAAGGGAGGCGTGGGAGCGCACCTTCAATGTCTGCTGGGGCGGGGTCTATATCTGCACCCGGGTGTTCCTGCCGCTGGTGATCAAGTCTGAGGCCGGACACATCACCAACACCTCCAGCGTCAACGGCTTCTATGCCTCCATCGGCCAGTCGACACCGCACACGGCCTATTCCGCCGCCAAGTTCGCGGTGAAGGGCTTCACCGAGGCGCTGATGACCGACCTGAAGGTCAACGCCCCCCATGTGACCTGCTCGGTGGTCATGCCCGGCCACATCGGCACGGAGATCGTCGCCAATTCCCGCAAGGTGCTGTCCGGCCGGGAGGATGATGCAGACGGCACCCTGACCGCGGAAGAGATCGCCAATGCCCGGGCGATGGTCCGCAACCGGGGCCTGGATGACAGCCAGCTGACCGACGAGATGATCGCCGCCTTCATGCAGACCATGGCCGACGGCTTCCGCGACAATGCGCCCATGACCGCGGCGGACGCGTCCCGGGTCATCCTCGACGGCGTGCGCAACACCCGCTGGCGGATCCTCGTGGGCGAGGACGCCCAGCGCCTGGACGCCTTTGTCCGCAACGATCCGGAACACGCCTACGACGTGGACTTCTTCACCCTGTTCCCCTCCGCGGCGGGGACCACGGCCTGAGGCGCTTCGGATCAGCCCGACGCCAGCGCCGCCCAGGCCGTCTGGCGTCGGGTCTCCCGGGCCCTTGCAGCAACGCCCAGGGTTCCGGCCTCCGGGTGCCAGGCGGCGCGAATGCCCTCGGGCACCTGCGCCCACGCGGATGCGAGCCGCGTCCACAGGTCCCCTGACGCCCGGAAATAGGCGCTCATCAGCACCACGTCCGCGGGGCGGTCCATGGGTGTTGCGGAAATGGCGTGGGCCTGGAGGATCAGGCCGGTCAGATCCTCCAGCACCTCCTGCGACCAACCATGGACCCGGCCGAGGCGCAGGAGCGCGATCTGGGTCGCGGCGGTGCCGTAGACATCCTCGACCAGCCGGAAGGGCTTGATGAAGGCCACATAGGCATCCTGCGGCAGCACCGCCTCCGCCCCGACGGCGAGGTCGGTCAGCCTCAGGTCGGCAATGGGCATGTGCCCCTGGTATCCGGCATAGGGGGCGGGATCGAGGACGAGACCCGGGCGCCCGGCCGGGACCCGCACCATGCGCAGCTGGTTTCGGCCGTCCCGTTCGCCGAGGGAGGCGGCCACATAGAGGAGGTCCGCAATCGGCGCCATGCTGCCCCACTTCTTCGACCCGTTGAGGACGAAGCCGTCCCCGGACGGGGTCAGGGTCGTGCGGATCCCAGACGGGCGGGGCCCCTGGTCCTCGCTGACGCAGAAGGCGGTGACGGCCGCATCCGGGGTGTCGGGAAAGAGCCGCCGGATCGCCGCCTGATGCCCGGCCGCCCCCGCGGTCAGCCGGTCCCCGGCATGCAGGGCCGACCGGACCAGCCGGTGGAAGGCGGTGGGGTCGGCCTCTGCCGCAAGGCCCGGGCCCCCGCGGTCGAGAAAGCCCCGCAAGTCCGCCCCGGTTGCCGGGACGGCCACAGGCGGGGCGAAGAGCAGGTCGAGGAGGGCGGCGGGCGTCATGCCGCCATGGTCGGCCCCGCCGCCGCCCCTGTCAAACGCCCCGCCGACGGAATCCGGTCAGAAATTCACCCGGCGGCTGAGGGCTCCGTCCACCAGCAGGTTCACGCCGCTGGTGAAGCTGGAGAGCGGGCTCGACAGGAACACCGCCGCATGGGCGATGTCCTCGGGCGTCGCCATCCGGCCCATGGGATTGCGGGCCATGGCCCCCTTGAACATGTCCGGCATGTTGGTCTCGACCATGTTCCAGACCCCGCCGGGGAAATAGACCGTGCCGGGGGAGACCACATTGGTCCGCACATGGGCCGGGGCGTACTGCCGGGCCAGCCCCTTGGCGAAGTGGATCAGGGCCGCCTTGATCGGCCCGTAGGAGCTGGCGCTGTCCGTCTCCGCCGCCGAGACGGACGAGATGATGACGAAGGACGCGTCCCCCGTGGCCTCGGCCGCCGCCTTGAGGAACGGCTTGGCGGCATCGAAGGCATTGACCATGCCCAGCACGTCCAGCCGGAAGTTCTGCTCCCACGAGGCCGGGTCGCCCCCCTGGGCCATGGCCCCGGCATTGGAGACCAGCATGTGGATGCCGCCCAGCTCCGCCCCGGCGGCCTGGATCCAGGCCTTCAGGGCCTCGCCGTCGGCAATGTCCACCGAGGCTCCCGTGGCCTTGACGCCCAGGCCCTTCAGATGCGCCACCGTCTCCGCCACCTGGTCGGCGTTTCGCGCACAGACGGCCACATTGGCCCCTTCCCGGGCCAGGCCCTCGGCAATGGCCCGGCCGATGCCCCGGGTGCCGCCGAGGATGACCGCGTTGCGGCCGCTGATCTGGAGATCCATGAGTGTCCGTTCCCTGAGTGCGGGCCCCTGTGTCATCCGGGGCCCTGTCCGGCCCCATCATGGCGCCCGCCGCGTCTTGCCACCACCGCCTTCGTCCCACAAACTCGGGCCAGGGAAGAGGAAGGATGATGATGAACCGGTCCGACTGTGTCGCCGTGCTCCGCCCATGAGTGGCGCTGGCAAACCCGTCCTGCGGCAGAAGGTGCTGGTGCTCTACCTCGCCAATTCCGCCCTCGACGCCCCGACCGTGGCCTGGGCGGTCTATGACGGGACGGGCAAGACCCTGCACATGGCCGGGGATGCGGACGAGCCCCCCTATGCCACGGGCCTCGCCGCCCTTCAGGACGGCTGGCGGCTGTTCCAGGCCGCCCAGCTCCTGCCCCATGCCCGGGGCGAGGAGTTCGACCTCGCCTATCTGAAATACGAGTTCTTCTTCGAGCAGCTGGTGGAGATCGCCCCGTGACCCCTCCCCCCCGGCTCAGCTCCGTCCAGATGGCCCGCTTCGTCGCCCGGGGGTTCCTGCGCTTCGACGGGGTGGTGCCCGACGACATCAACCGGCAGTTCATGGCCGAGGCGGGGGAGATCCCCGACGCCCAGGACGGGGTCCGGATCCGCACGCTCTACGGCGCGGCGCTCGCCGCCAACGCCATTCCCGAAGTGCCCGCCGGCACCCCCCTGGCCGAGGCCTATGCCCCCGGCAGTGCGCTGGCCCGGCTCCTCGCCCTGCCCCTGGTGCGCGGGGCGGTGGAGAGCCTGATGGGGGACCGGCCGGTGTTCGACCATCATTTCCTGCACGTGACCTTTCCCCCCGCCTATCACGCGGCGGGCGGCGGCGAGAACGTGTCCCAGCACACCCACCAGGACTCCACCATCGATCCCCGCACGGCCTTCGACCTGCAGATCATGTACTATCCGCACGCCGTGACCCGGCCGATGGGGGGCACGCGGTTCATCCCCGGCACCCACCTGCGCAAGGTGAGCGAGGTGGCGCTGGGCCGCTACCAGAACATCCGCGGCCAGCAGCACATGGTCTGCGAGGCCGGGACGCTGCTGTTCCTGCATCACGGCATCTGGCACGGGGGCGGGGTGAACCTGTCGGACCGCACCCGCTACATGTTCAAGATCCGCATGCATGCCTCGGGGCCGCAGACCCGGCGCTGGGACCTGTCGGACCTGCCGCCCCAAGGTCAGGGGCCCGGCCCGCAGCGGCCGATCTTCTACCGCAAGTCCATGCTGGAAGCGGACACGGTGGCCACCGTTCTGACCACGCCGGAACCCTGGTTCGAGCAGGACACCGGCCGCCTCGAATATGTGAACCGCATCCGCCTGTGGCGCTATCTGAGCGAGGATCCGACCTTCGACGTGGACTACTGGATGACCCGTCTGGAGACCGGCCCCGTCTGACCCGGTCAGGGGCCGGGGCCCCGGAGGGGAGATCGAACCTGGACAGGACCGGCGCACTGCGTC
>DAINBM010000010.1:0-15408 GCA_036732965.1 Caulobacteraceae bacterium
CACGACGCTGAGCTACAAGGATCTCAATTCCCAGAACCAGACGCTCAACGGGTTGAACCCATAGCCCAGCATCCTCGGCATGCAGAGCAGCTGCACCGGCCCGCCGTCGGGAGCGAGGCCCGCGGCCCGCAGGTGTCCGTCGATGAAGCTCCGCAGGTCGATATCGGGCGCGGCGTCCTTCGGCAGGTGGTCGCGATCGTGGAAGCTGAACCAGTTGAAGCGGTTGCGGGACATGCGCTTCAATCCCGACAGGGTCGTGTCCAGGTGGTCTATGTCGAGCAGCAGCATGAACATGCGGTAGCGCAGCCGGTGCCGGCGCGGCGCATGGCGCACATGGGTCACCACCCCGTCATACAGGCCGGGGTCCGCCGGTGTCATGCGGCGTCTTCGATGCGGGGGGCCAGCACGATGCGATGGCTCTCGCCCTCCACCGACCAGGGGCGGCGCACATCGGCGGCCAGCTCGGCCGCGGCGAGACCGGCCTGCAGGCCGTCCTCGTGGAAGCCCGAGCCGAAATGCGCCCCGCAGAAATAGGTGTGCCGCGTGCCCTGCAGCTTCCAGACCTCCCGCTGCGCCCGGATGGCCGGGGCGTCGAAGATGGGATGCTCATAGACCTGGGTGTGCATCACCGTGTCGGCGGCCGGGGGGCTGATCGGGTTCAGGGTCAGGAACAGCTCCCGCGGGCCGGGCAGGTGCTGGAGCAGGTTCATCCAGTAGGTGACGCACAGGTCCTGCTCCGGTCCCTGGCCGCGACGACCGACGAAGTTCCAGGACGACCAGGTGACCTTGCGCCGGGGCATCAGCGACCGGTCGGAGTGCAGCACGGCGAGGTTGCGGCTGTAGCGGAAGGCGGACAGCAGGCGCTGTTCCTCCGGTGACGGATCGGCCAGCAGCTTCAGCGCCTGATCCCCGTGGGTGGCGATCACCACCCGGTCATAGTGCCGGGTCTCGCCGTGGATGTCGGTGATCTCCACGCCGTCGGCCTTGCGGCGGATCTGGGTCACGGCGCAGTTGGCGCGGATCTCGCCCGGGTAGTCGGCCAGAAGACGGGACACATAGGCCTGGGAGCCGCCGATGACCGTTCGCCACATGGGGCGTCCGGCCAGCTTCAGCAGGCCATGGTTCTCGAAGAAGCGGATGAAGGCGGCTGCCGGAAAGGCGCGGATCTCCGCCGTCGGCGCCGACCAGATGGCTGCCGCCTGGGGCAGCAGGTGGTCCTGCAGGAAGGCCTCCGAATAGCCGTTCTGGTCAAGATACTCGCCCAGGGTCACCAGCGGTTCCTCGCAGGCGTCCGCATGGCCCGGCGCGTCCCGGTAGAAGCGGGTCAGGTCGGCCATCATCCGCCAGAAACGCGGGCGGAAGAGGTTGCTCAACCGTCCGAAAAGGGGGGCGGCACCGACCCCGCCATATTCCGTCCGCCCCCTGTCCAGCGACACGGCAAAGGACATGTCGGTCTCGCGGGTGGGGACCTGCAGCCGCTCGAACAGGGCCACCAGGTTGGGATAGTTGAGGGCGTTGTAGACAATGAAGCCGGTGTCCACCGCGGGAAGCCCGGGCAGGGAAACGGTATGGGCGTGCCCTCCCAGCCGGTTGTCCTTCTCGTAGAGGGTCACCCGGGCGTTCCGGGACATCAGCCAGGCCGCCGACAGGCCGGACACGCCGGATCCGACGACGGCGATGGAGGGAAGGTGCGAAGCGCTTTCAGACATGGACAGTTCCGGATCGACAGGACAGCGGCGGGTTCGGCGCAAGTTACGCCCCGGCGTTTCGCACAGATGCGCCCCGTCGTAAAACACCCATCGCCGTGCATATATTGTCGAGGAGACACCGTAACTGACCGCGAGGTGGCAAATGCCGCCCCGCACATCCGAACGGTTCCCCAGCACCGCCACACCGAGACCCCGCTCCCATGTCCGCCGTTCTCCTGCTGATCGCGATCTTTGCCGCCATGTCCGTCGCCATGGGGGTGGGATGGGCCTGCCAGCGGGCCTGGAACAACGGCGGCTGGACCGACGCCTTCTGGAGCTTTTCCGTCGGCATGGTCGGCGTGGCCGCTGCCCTGGCCCCGGTGGGCGGGGCGGCCGGGCCCAGCCTGCGTCAGATGCTGGTGGCAGCGCTCGTCGGCCTGTGGTCCCTGAGGCTCGGCCGTCACATCGCCGCCCGCGCGGCGGAGGGACCGGAGGACGCCCGCTATGCCGCCCTGCGCAGCGAGTGGGGTGACGCCTTCCAGAGGCGGATGTTCAGCTTCCTGCAGACCCAGGCCGCGGCAGGGGGCTTCCTGGTGGTGACGGTGGCGCTCGCTGCCCACAATCCGTCCCCGGATCTGCGCCCGGCCGATCTGGCGGCGGCGGGGCTGTTCGTCCTGTCCGTGGCCGGTGCCGGGATCGCCGACCAGCAGCTGGCGGTCTTCCGTCGCGACCCGGCCAACCGGGGCAAGGTGTGCGATGTGGGCCTCTGGGCCCTGTCGCGGCATCCCAACTACTTCTTCGAGTGGCTGGGATGGACCGCCTATGCCGTGATCGCGCTCGATCCCGGCGGGGCCTACCGGGTGGGCTGGCTGGCCCTCACCGGACCGGCCTTCATCTATTATCTGTTGCGTCACGTGAGCGGTGTGCCACTGCTGGAGGCGGCGATGCTCCGGTCCCGCGGCGAGGCGTACGTGGCCTACCAGGCGCGGGTCAGCGCCTTCTTCCCGTGGCCGTCGCGACGGCCAAAGATGTCCGATGGAGCCCGTTGAATGATTCGTCTCGTTGTTGCCTACCTGATCGCCGCCCTGGCCTTCGGCACCTGTGACGCGGTCTGGCTGACCCAGTCCTACGGCCGGATCTACTATCCCGAGATCGGCCAGCTCACCCTCTCGGCCCCGGATCCGCTGGCGTCACTGGCCTTCTACCTGCTCTATCTCGTCGGGGTGATCCGGTTTGCCGTGGCCCCGGCCCTGAGGGCGGGCGGTGTCGGCGCAGCCGTCGTGAACGGTGCCTTTTTCGGCCTCGTGGCCTATGGCACCTACGATCTCACCAATCTCGCCACCCTGAAGAACTGGACACTGAAGATCTCTCTGGTGGATATGGCGTGGGGCATGTTTGCCACGGCCACGGCTTCCGCCGTGTCCACATTCGTGACGTCGAAGATCGTCAAGGCGTAGGGCTCGAGTAAGCATGACTGACACTGCAAACCCGCTCCAGGGCGAGTCCGGCGCGCCGATCTGGACGCTGCCCGAGGTGCGCCGCGCACCGGCGGCCTTCCGGACCGCGTTGAAGATCGCCGCGGAGAACTGGATGAGCGGCAGCCTGACCGTGGTCCTGCCCTCGGGCCACGAGCTGCACATCGGCGGGGGCCATGACGGCCGCCATGCCCGCCTGGTGGTCAAGGACTTCCGGTTCGTGGGCCGGGTACTGGCGGCCTCGGACATCGGCTTTGCCGAGGGTTACATCGCCGGGGAATGGGATACGCCGGACCTGTCCGCCCTGCTGGAAGCCTGCTCGGCCAATTTCGACCGGCTGGCCCGGCTGCTGGACGGCAACCCCGTGATCCGCGCCCTCAATGTCCTGGCCCACAGCCTGAACCGGAACAGCCGGAAGGGATCGCGGCGGAACATCTACGCCCATTACGATCTGGGCAACGACTTCTACTCGGCCTGGCTCGACCCGAGCATGACCTATTCCTCGGCCCTGTTCGCCAGTCCGGACCAGCCGCTGCAGGATGCCCAGACGCACAAGTACGCGACCCTTGCCCGGTCCATGGATCTCCAGTCCGGCCAGAGCGTGCTCGAGATCGGCTGCGGCTGGGGCGGCTTTGCCGAGTTCGCGGCGGGCACGGTGGGGGCTCATGTCACCGGCATCACCATCTCTCCCGCCCAGGCGGAATATGCCCGCAGACGGATGTTCGAGAAGGGGCTGGCCGAGCGGGTGAAGATCGAGCTGGTGGACTATCGCGATGTGCAGGGCCAGTTCGACCGGATTGCCTCGATCGAGATGTTCGAGGCGGTGGGCGAAGCCTATTGGGGGGCCTATTTCGATCGCATCCGGCGGGTCCTGGCCCCCGGAGGGCGGGCCGGGCTGCAGATCATCACCATCCGGGACGAGCTGTTCGCGGACTATCGCAAGCGCTCCGACTTCATCAAGCGCTATGTGTTCCCGGGCGGCATGCTGCCGTCCGAGGCCCGGCTGCAGGACGAGGTCCGGGCTGCCGGGCTGAAGCCGGGGGAACTGCTCCGCTTCGGCCAGCACTATGCCGATACGCTGAAGCAATGGGGCGACCGGTTCGACGCGGCCTGGGACGACCTGCGCAATCCCCAGTTCGACCAGCGGTTCCACCGGCTCTGGCGCTTCTATCTCAGCTATTGCGAGGCGGGGTTCCGGACGGCACGGACCGATGTGATCCAGCTGCAGCTGTCTGCCGCCTGACGGTCCCTCCGTCCGTCCGGGCGCGGACGTGTCGCCGGGGCGACAACCGCGGCAAAATCGCCGCAGGACCCGGTTTCCCTCTGGCATGCGCACGGCGGACCGCTAGGTTTGAGCGACGCGATGATGTGTGACACGCGGCTGCCGCATAGAGCGGCTATGGGATGCGCGGCAAGGGACTGGACGAGGGTGCGGCGAGTGACTTCTGGGTGGGCTCAAGTGACCGGACGGGTCGGCACGGTGGCGGTCGCGGTCGCGGTCGTGTTGTCCGGGCTGACGATGATGCCGACCGTCGGGAAGGGCGCGCCGTCGGCGGCAACGGCCATCGGCACCGTGCCGGCGGCCAGGGCCCTGCCGAAGCCGGTGGACCAGCGGCAAAAGGCGGTCCCCATCGCCCAGGCCATGGTCATGCTGGCCCAGGCCCAGGCGCAGGCCACGTCGGCGGATGCTGCGGGCCCCTCGACCCCGCCCAAGCCGGTTCCCCCCCCGCCGGTGCCCTTCGAGGTGCGGGCACGGCCGACCCTTGACCTGTCGACCATCGTCCTGCGCCCGGCGGACGAGGCGCTGATCCTGAAGACCCTCGAGGACGGTCCCAGCCACGGGTTCCGCCGCAACGAGTTCGGCGAGGTCGGCCTGGCCGAGCAGCTGGCCTCCCCCGATTTCGAGGTCCGCGCCGGTGCCGTGCGCGCCCTGAAGGTGGGGCTGATCCGGTACGCCCGGGCCCAACACGGCCAGCGCATCGCCGCGGACAGCTTCAAGAAGAACTGGGGCGTTCACCCGGAGCCGTACAATCCGGACAGGGGCTTTGCGGCCGCCGTCGCGGAGGACCGCCTTGCCGCATGGATCGACGATCTGCCGCCCCGCTACCAGGGCTACATTGCCCTGCGGGGGGCCTTGAAGACCTACCGTGACATCGCCGCGCGGGGCGGGTGGGACAAGATCCCGACCGGCACCTCACCCCTGGCTCTGAACGCCACCGGGCCGCGGGTGCTGGCCCTGCGGGCGCGGCTCGCCGCAGAGGATCCGACCCTGCCGGCAGCCGCCGAGCCGGACATCTTCGACGCTGAGCTGGTGGACGTGATCAAGCGCTACCAGCTCCGGTCCGGGCTCAATCCGACGGGCGTGGTGGATTCCTACACGCTGAACCACCTCAACCAGCCCGTCGGCCAGCGGATCCTGCAGATCATTGCCAACCTGGAGCGGTGGCGCTGGATCGACCGCGACATGCCGCCCACCCGGATCGAGGTGAACATCGCCGCGGCGGGGATGACGGTCTACAACAACAACTATCCGGGCCTGTCCATGCGGGCCGTGGCCGGACGGCCGGCGGACCAGTCGCCGATGCTGCAGTCGCGGATCGATGCCATTGTCGTCAATCCCCCCTGGAACGTGCCCTACGCCATCGCCAAGAAGGAATACTGGCCCAAGGAGAAGAAGCATCCGGGCTATCTGGAGGCGCATGGCTTCCGCGCGATTCCCGACGGCACGAACGGCGGTGTGCGGCTGCAGCAGATGGCTGGACCGTCCGCTCTCGGAAAATTGAAGTTCGATTTTCCGAACCCCTACGGCGTCTATCTGCACGACACCCCGACCCATTCGACCTTCGCCACGGACAGCCGGGCCCAGAGCCATGGCTGCATCCGTCTGCAGAATCCCGCGGCGCTGGCGCAGCTGCTGACGGCCAACATGCCGGAGTGGACACCCGAGGCCCTGCAGGCGGCCATCGACTCCGGGGAGACCCGGCGGATCCACCTGACGACCCCCATCGACGTCGTGATCCTCTACTGGACGGCCTATGTGGGCAAGGGACAGGTGAGCTTCCGCCAGGACATCTACGGGTGGGATCGCGACCTGCTGCAGCTGCTGGACCCGCAGGCCGCCACATCCCCGGAGCGGGATGCGGAGCGCCCTGTCGCTTGACAGGGGACAAGAGTCCCGGCTTTTACACCTCTTGGACGAAATCAGGGCGTCGGCGCGAGCGTCGGCGAGAGCGTATGATCGATCGTCGGAAGCTTTTGGCCCTCGGTGCCGGTGCGCTGGCCACGCCGCTCATCGCCTCGCCGACCACGGGCTGGGCCACCGCCTTCGTCGGACCGCCGGAGCGGCACGTCAATCTGCACAACCTGCATACCGGGGAGCATCTCGCGCTCACCTATTTCGAGAATGGCCGGTATCTGCACACGGCGCTGCATTCGGTGAACCGTTTCCTGCGGGACTTCCGCACAGGACAGACCCACAGCATCAGTCCCCAGCTTCTGGACCTGCTGCACCAGCTGTCGGCGAAGCTCGAGACCGGTCAGCCCTTCCAGGTGATTTCCGGCTACCGGTCGCCGAAGACCAATGCCCGCCTGTCCCGGCACAGCCGGGGCGTGGCGCATCACAGCCTGCACATGAAGGGCATGGCCATCGACATCCGGGCCCCGGGGGTGGAGTTGTCGGAGCTGCATCAGGCGGCCCTGGACCTGCGCCGGGGCGGCGTCGGCTACTATCCGACCTCGGACTTCGTCCATGTGGATGTGGGCCCGGTCCGGCACTGGTCCCTCGATGACCACGAGGGCACCGAGCACGACGGCGGCGAGACAGGCGAAGGCTGACCCGCCGGCCGCGCGGACGCGACCCCGTCCGCCCGGATCAGGAGCCGGCCACGACCATGCAGTGAACGCCCTTGGACACCAGGGTCTGGCAGGCCTGGCGGGCATCGTCATGGTCAAATCCGGCGAAGCGGGCCCGATACTTGCCCTGACCGGCCTTCTCCACCTGCGGCGCGGCGGTCAGGACCTTGTGGAACCGGCCCCGCAGGCTGGCCATGTGCGCCCTCGCCTGGGCCGGGGATGAAAACACGCCCACCTGGATCTGATAGGCTCCGCCGCCGGTGCCGGCCGCTTGGGCCGATGAAGGAGTTTCGGCCCGGGCGGTCTCGGTCCGGGCAGCCGGACAGGCCTTGGCCCGATGTCCGCGCCGGGGATGGGCACAGGCTGGCGGGGCCTTGGCGGCCGCGGCGCAGGCGACCCGGTGCCGGTGGTGACCGCGCCCCCGCACACAGACGGCCTGGGCGACGCCCCGGGCGGCCGCGGCTCCCGCGCCCGGCGGCGCATCCGCCGGTGCCGTGGCGTCGGGACGGGAGAGGGACGGAGGCAGGGTGGCCAGGGTGATGGGCGTCGGACCGGTGTGGTCCCCCAGGACGATCTTCAGACCGGACTGGTCGGCCGATCCCATTTCCGACGGCGGCCGCTGGACCGGCCCGGCGGCGGAATCCGCCGGCTCGTGCAGGGTGGAGGCGAGGGAGATGTTCTGACCCTGGGCGCGCTTGGAGAACACCTCGAAGCCGCCATTGATCAGGTCTTCCACATTCTCGTCCCGGGCGGCGGTGGACGATCCGCCCAGCACCACCACGATCAGGCGCTTGCCGTTGCGCTTGGCTGAGGCGGCGAGGTTGAAGCCGGCCGCGGCGGTGTAGCCCGTCTTCAGTCCGTCCACCCCGTCGACCTTGCCGAGAAGGTGGTTGTGGTTGGTGATCTCGCGCCCCTCGAACTCGAAGGCCTTCACCCCGAAATAGCTGTAATACTGGGGATAGTCGCGCATGATGGCCCGCGACAGGATGGCGATGTCCCGGGCGGTGCTCATCTGGCGCGGATCCGGCAGACCGTTCGCATTTGCGAAGTGGGTCCGGTCCATGCCCAGTTCCTTCGCCCGCAGGGTCATCAATTCGGCGAACTTGGGCTCGTTGCCGCCGATCTTTTCCGCCACCGCCACGGCGATGTCATTGGCCGACAGGACGGCAATCGCCTTGATCGCCTGATCGACGGTGAGGGTGCCGCCAGCGCGCACGCCGAGCTTCGACGGGCTCTGCCGGGCGGCATGGGCCGAGACCGGAATGCGATCATTCACCGACAGCCGGCCGGTCGCCAGGGCCTCGAAGGTCAGGTAGAGGGTCATGATCTTGGTGATCGAGGCCGGGTAGCGCGGCTCGTCCGCCCGACGGGCGTAGAGCACCTCGCCGGTGTTCGCATCGACCACCACCGCCGCGTATTTCTCGTGCTGGAACAGGGTGGTGCCGGCCTGGGCCGCGGCCATGGACGGTTGGCTCACCGCACCTGCGAAGGCGAAGACGGCCGCGAAGGCCCCGGTGAGTCCAGCCTTCAGGCGGGAAAGGTCAAGCATGCACTGCATCCGTCACATTGCCGGCACCCGCGGCGTCCCGCCGTCCGATCAAAGTTACCATCCTTCAACGGACCTTTCGCCAAGGTAAACAATGGCGGGGCCTCGAGTCCCATTATGCACCTTTCTCCCGCAAATGGCAGACAAATGCGCCTGAGAGGGGAGGGTGCGCCGCACAAAAAATTCATTGTGCACTGCACCATTTTTCTTGACGACAGCGTCTCCCGACGGCATTGTCCCGCCACGTCACCGGTGTTGATTGCCGGTGCAGGTCTTTCGGGCGGCACCTGCCCTCCCCACGGCCAGTCCCTGGCCCCATTTTTCGGAGATGTCCCATGGCTGACGGCGCAGAACACATCAAGGCATCGGTCGAGCAAGTGACCGCGGCCGGCAATCAGGCGTTCAAGGACGCCGCCGACAAGTCCCTGTCGGCGCTGAACGAGCTGAACACCCACTCCAAGAAGAACCTCGAGGCGATGATCGCCAGCGTGACCGCCGCCACCAAGGGCGCGGAAGCCCTCGGTGCCCAGGCCATGGCCTTCACCAAGAAGTCCGTGGAAGACAACACCGCCGCCGCCAAGGCCCTGTCCTCGGCCCGCAGCGTGCAGGAAGTGGTGGAGCTGCAGACCAGCTTCGCCAAGTCCTTCATGGAAAGCTACATCGCCCAGATGAACCACGCCTCCGAGATCGTGTCGGCGGCGGTGAAGGACTCCATCAAGCCGCTGAACGAGCGCGCCACCACCCTGATGGAATCCGTGCAGTCGAAGAAGTAAGGCGCTTGCGGCGTCATCGCCGCTGAGTTCAGGGCCCCGGACGTTCGCGTCCGGGGCCTTTTTCGTCCGGGGATCCGTCCGCGCAGGCCAGGGTGACGGTCTGCAGGGCTCGGTCGAAGGTGAGTTCCAGGCAGGGAGGCGGCGGCAGTTCGCGACCCTAAGCGGACCTTGGTCGCAAGGACCGAGTGGCTCATGAGGCGATGTCGGCGGACGCTTGCACGGACGCGGCCACCGGCACGTCGATCCGCCCAACCGTGAGGTCACACGAACGAAGTCGCCACGGCTCCCAGACCTTGGTCGAAGCGGCAAAGGATCTCGTCGCCGGCCTTCACCGGGAAGGCGCGGACGAACGAGCCCGTCAGGATCACGTCCCCGGGCTGGAAGGTGATGCCGAACTCGCCCAGCTTGTTGGCGAGCCAGGCCACTGCCGTCACCGGGTTTCCGAGGACGGCCGACGCCTCGCCGGCGTGCTCGACCTTGCCGTTGCGCAGGATCTCGCCCTTCACCCGGCGGATGTCGATCGCGTCGAGGCGGCGGGGATTGGCACCCAGCACGGCGGCACCGCAGGCGGCGAGGTCGGCCACCGTGTCGATGATGTTCATGCCAGGCGCGCGGGAGATCCGGAAGTCAACGATCTCGATGGCGGGGACGACAAAGTCCGTGGCCCGGATCACGTCCATGGGCAGGATGCCGGGGCCGGAGAGTGCATCCTTCATGACGAAGGCGATCTCCATCTCCACCATCGGATCAAAGAAGCGCGACATGGGGATCGGCGTCGATTCCGGCAGGAACAGATCGTCGGTCATGGCGCTGAAGTCCGGCTCCGTCGCACCGGACATCTCCTGCATGGCTTTCGAGGTCAGTCCGACCTTGTAGCCCTTGATCCGCGCGCCGGCGGCGACGCGTCGGGCCACGAAGGCCTCCTGGATGCGGTAGGCGTCCTCGATCTCGACGCCGGGATAAGCCCTGGACAGGAGCGGCAGGCCCTTGCGGGTTTCATAGGCGCCGAACAGGTCGTCGACGATCTTCGCGCGGGTGGCGGCGTCAAGCATGGGAGGCTCCGGGGGTTGTGGCGCGGCGGACGATGTCCAGCTCGGCCCGGGCGGCGGCACCGAGGAGATTGATGTCGGTCATGACGGAGACCATCTGGAACCCCTGCTGGATCCGCAGCGGCGCCACCCTGGAATTGGAGAGGACCGCTGTGGCCACGCCGGCGGTCTTGGCCGCGGCGGCGATACGGGCAATGGCGGCATCGAACACGGGATTGCCGTCATTGTCGCCGGGCGGGAGCCCGAGTGCGATGGACAGGTCGAAGGGCCCGACGAACAAGGCGTCGACGCCCGGGGTCGCGGCGATCTCCTCGACCTCGGCGAGGGCCTGGGCGGTCTCGATCATGGGGATGACCGCCACCCGGTCGTTGGCCTTGGCGAAATAGCCGGGACCGTCCCGCAGGCTCACGCGAACGGGGCCGAAGCTGCGCGATCCGGCAGGCGGGTAGAGGCAGGCGTCTACGGCGCGGCGGGCGTCGGCGGCGGACTGGATCATCGGGATCACCACGCCGAGGGCACCGGCGTCCAGGGCCCGGCCGATGATGCCGGGATCGTTCCAGGGGACCCTAACGATCGGTTCCGCGTTGCCCAGGTCCACCGCCCGGATCATCGACAGGGCCATGTCGTAGTCCATGCAGCCGTGCTGCATGTCGATCAGCACCCAGTCGAATCCCGCACCGGACAGGGCTTCCGCCGTCAGGGCACCGGGGATCATGCACCATGCGCCAAGCGTTGTTTCTCCAGCCTTCCAGCGGGCCTTGAGGGTCATGACGAGGCGTCCTTGCGTTCCAGCGCCCGTGCTTTGCGATCCGGGCTTGGCCACAGGAGTGTCATCAAAAATGAGTGCAGTCAATAATAGGTGAGATCTATCCCGCGACGCCGTCGAGGGTGATCGCGATGAGGCGTCTCAGCCGGTCGAGAAACTGTTTCCGGGTTATCCGGCCGCCGATCCGGGCCAGCAGGCCGAGGTAGTAGTTGGCGAAGAGGTTCTCGGCGACCAGGAGCGCCGCCGCTCTGGCGTCCACCAGATCCGACGGCCGGGCGGTAGCGACGAGGTCCGCCAAGCCCGAAAAGATGACGTCGAGCAGCTCGGAAATGTCCGTCGGCGTGCCGGCCGCATTCGGGATCGCCACCTCCCGCAGCAGGATGCGGGCGATGGCCGGATCCTCCTCGTGGTAGTCCAGCATGGTGGTGAACACCTGCACCAGCTGGTCGAGCAGAGGTGCCGTCCGGTCGACGGTGGCGAACGCCGTCCGAGCTGTCTCCAGCATCTCGTCGCGAAACACGAGAACCAGCAGGTCCTCCTTCGAGCGGGCGTAGAGGAACAGCGTCCCGGTGCCGATGTCGGCGGCTTCGGCGATCTGCTGGGTGGTCGTCTCGGCGAAGCCGCGCTCGCGGAACAGCGAGCGCGCGGCGGCGACGATCCTGGCCAGCTTTTCCTGCTTGTTGCGCTCGCGCCGACCGGGCGCGGGGCCCGCGGATCCGGACGTCACGGTGTCGCCAGCGACCTGCGCCTTCCGCTGTCCAGCCACGACTCGGATCCTTTCGGCAACTCTGCCCGACCCACCCATTCGAGCTCTCCGCATCAATGTCAATACGACGGCCGTGGCGGTTGCCACCGGTTCGCGCGACCGGGCTTGACGGACGGGCAGCTCTCTATAAACTGATTGCAGTCATAAATGAAGATGGTCAGAGCGGCCGCAGAGCCGCACCGGTCGGGAGGAGACGAGATGGCGAACCACACGACCACGGTCGCGGGCGTCGAGGTGTCGACGGATCACTGGATCGACGGGCGACGCGTCGCGTCTGCGGAGCGGTTCGAGGACCTGTCCCCGGTGGACGGCTCGCATCTCGCCAACGTCGCCGCCGGCGGCAAGGCGGAAGCGGATCAGGCGGTGGACGCGGCGCGCCGGGCGTTTCCCGCCTGGGCCGCGCTGGGACCAGAAGGTCGACTGCCCTATCTGAAGCGCTTCGCCGAGGGCATCCGGGCGCGGGCCAAGGATCTGGCGGCGGTGGAGACCCTGGACAACGGCTCGCTCCTGGCCGGCAACCTGCACCGGGTCATTCCGCGCGCGGCCCAGAACATCGAGTTCTTCGCGGACTGGGCGCTCACCCTGCAGGGGCACACCATCGACTCCCCCGAAGTGGTCAATCACGTCAGCTATGACCCGTCGGGGGTCTCGGCCCTGATCACGCCTTGGAACGCGCCGCTGATGCTGACCACCTGGAAGGTCGGACCGGCATTGGCGGCGGGGAACACAGTGGTGGTCAAGCCGCCGGAATGGGCACCGCTGACCTGCTCGCTGATGGCCGACATCGCCCATGCCGCGGGCATTCCTGCGGGCGTCCTGAACGTGCTGCAGGGCATCGGCGAGGATGCCGGCGACGCCCTGGTGAACAACCCGGACCTGGACCGGATCAGCTTCACTGGCTCCACCGGCACTGCCAGGCTGATCGGCCAGGCGGCGGCCCGCTCGATCACGGCGATGAGCTCCGAGCTGGGCGGCAAGTCGCCGTTCATCGTCTGCGCCGACGCCGATCTCGACGCTGCCGCCCAGACGGTGGCGGGACAGTACCTGAACGCCGGACAGGTCTGCCTCGCCGGCACCCGGGTGCTGGTGGAAGCCTCCATCGCGCAGGTGTTCCTGGCCAAGGTGCGGGACGCCGTCGGCCACATGGTGGTCGGCGATCCCCGCGACGCCGCCACCCGGGTCGGCCCGCTGATCCATCCCGAGCACTTCCGGAGGGTGGCGGGCTTCGTGGAGCGCGCCAAGGCCGACGGCGCCCAGGCCCTGTGGGGCGGCGCTCCGGCGGATCGCGGCGGCCTCTATTTCCAGCCCACCCTGTTCAGTCACGTGGAGCCCCATTCCGAGATCGCCCAGCAGGAGGACTTCGGTCCCGTCCTGAACTGGTCGACCTTCACCTCCGACGAGGAGGCCATCGCGGTCGCGAACGGCACCGAGTACGGGCTGGCAGGGGTGCTGTTCACGACCAACGAGGCCCGCGCCATGCGCATCGCCTCCCAGGTCGTCGCCGGCACCCTCTGGGTCAACTGCTTCTTCGTCCGCGACCTCGCGGCGCCGTTCGGCGGCAGCCGCAGCTCCGGCATCGGCCGCGAGGGCGGTTCATGGAGCTTCGATTTCTACTGCGACATCAAGAACATCTCCGTCCGCAAGGGCTCCTTCGCAGCAAAGGTGGCGTGACATGGCCTCGGTAACCGAACTTGGATACCTGACGCTCGGCGTCAGCGACCTCGCCGCCTGGAAGGGCTTCGCCGCGAATGTGCTGGGGCTTGAGGTGGTGGACGGCCAGACGCCGGACCGCTGCTACCTGCGGATGGACTACTGGCACCACCGGATCACGTTGGTCGAGGACGGCTCCGACGACCTGAAGGTCACCGGCCTGCGCGTCGCCGGACAGGACGAGTTCCGGGAGATGGCCGCCCAGCTCCGTGACGCCGGGATCGCCGTGACGATCGGTTCCGAGGCCGAGGCCGAGGCGCGCTGTGTGCTCGAGGTCATGTTCGTGACCGATCCCAACGGCTATGCGGTGGAGATCTTCCACGGCCCGCTGGTCCAGTTCGACAAGCCGTTCCATCCGGGACGTCGCCGGCACGGGCCGTTCAAGACCGGGGCGGGCGGTCTCGGCCACGTGATGCAATCCACCCGGGCGAGCCTGGAGGAAAACTACGCCTTCTACCGCCTGCTCGGCCTGCGCGGTGGCATCCAGTACAAGCTGGACGTCCCTGGTGCGCCGGGTCCCGTGCCCCTCATGTTCATGGCCTGCAACGACCGACAGCACACCCTGGCCTTTGCCGGACCGGGGGAGAAGCGCGTCAATCACATCATGATGGAGGTCGAGCGCATGGAAGACGTCGGCCTGACCCATGACCTGGTCCGGCACTCGGGCCTGCCCATCATCATCGAACCGGGCAGCCATGCCAACGACCAGATGTTCTCCTTCTACTTCAAGAACCCGTCGGCCTTCCTGAGCGAGATCGGATGGGGCGGCCGTTCGGCGGTGCACCAGTCGGAATACTACCGGAAGGACGCTTTCGGCCACGCACCGGTGCCGGGAACCATGAAGGGCTTCATGGTTCCGGCGTGAGCCTGCACAAGCCCCGCGGGAGGCACTGCACCATGTCATCCAGTGATCCAGCCATGTCGGCCGATGCGGACCGAGCGCGTGACTATCGCCACGCCCTCGGCCGGTTTCCGACCGGCGTCGCCTTTGTCAGTGCACGGGCGCCGGACGGGGAGGCCGCAGGCCTGCTGATCAACTCGTTCACCTCTGTCTCGCTGTCGCCGCCGATGGTGCTGTGGTGCCTCGGTCTGGCCGCCAGCAGCCGCCCGGTGTTCGCCCGCGCGCCGACATTCGCGGTGAGCATCCTGGCCGAAGATCAGCGGCAGCTCCTCGCCAATCTCTCGCGCCCGCTGGCACAGCGGCTGTCCGGCGTACCGGTCCGCGACGGGCTGGGCGGGGCACCGGTCCTTCGCAATGCCGCTGCCGTTTTTGAATGCGCAGTGGCCACCGTCACGCGGGCCGGAGACCACGAGGTCTACCTCGGCCAGGTCGCACACTTCGAACGCGGCGATCATCCGCCACTCGCCTATCTCGCCGGCCAGTACGGCCGCGTCCACATCGCCGCCTGAGCCAACCGCATCCAAGGGAGAACCGAACCATGTCCGTGATTGAAGGCCCGCGCGAGGAATGGCGGCGTATCCTGTTTGAAGGCACACCGGTCTGGGTCCGGCCCGAGGGCGACCTGCTGCGCCTGGGCGATGGCCGCACCACGCCGGAGGCGGAGGCCATCTATCTGCCCCCGTGCGACCCCACCAAGATCATCTGCATCCACCTGAACTATGAATCCCGCCGGGTGGAGTTCCATGCGCCGCCGCTGACCACGCCGACCTACTTCCAGAAGCCGCTGACCACACTGAACTCCCACCGTGGCAAGCTGAACCGCCCGGCGGACTGCCAGTACCTGAACTACGAGGGCGAGATCGCCGCCATCGTCGGCAAGCC
>DAINBM010000010.1:15508-16956 GCA_036732965.1 Caulobacteraceae bacterium
CGGAGATGACCTTCGACATCCCCTACATCATGGCCGACCTGTGCCGCCACATCACCCTCCTGCCCGGCGACGTGGTCCTGACCGGCACCCCCGCCAACTCCCGTCCCATGCAGCCCGGCGACGTGGTGGAGGTCGAGGTGACCGGCGTCGGTCGCGTGACCAACACGGTGCAGGAGACCCCGGCGCCGACGCACAATGTCGGTCACCAGCCGACGGACAGCGAGCAGGTGCGCCGCGTGGCGCTCGGGCAGTTTCCGCCCCGCGCACCGGCTTGAGCCAGACAGCCTTGAGGATCGAGGACATGACCATGACGGCCCCAACTGTTGCTGAGGCGAATATCCTCGATCCCGACCTGTTTCCGGCAAGCCGGGGCGCACCCCACGCCATCTTCGATGCGTGGCGTGCGGTCGATCCCGTCCACTGGAACCCGGCCAACCCGAGCTACGCGCCCAACATCCCGGGCTCATCCATGACCCAGGGGTTCTGGGTGCTGACCCGCTACCAGGACGTCTTCGACGTGTCCCGGGACCAGGCCCTGTTCAGTTCCCACGAGGCCGGGTTCGTCATCTGGGACCTGGACCCGATGGAACTGGCGATGCAGCGCGCCAACTTCATGGGTATGATGCCGGCGGATCATCAGCCGGTGAAGCAGTTCCTGACGCCCGCCTTCTCGGCCCGGGCGATGCAGGCGCTGGCTCCCGAGATCGACCGGCTGGCGAAGGAGATCGTCGACCAGATGGCGGACCGCGGAGGCTGCGAGTTCGTGTTCGAGGTGGCATCGAAGCTGCCCGTCTACACCTTCTGTGAACTGATGGGCATTCCGGTGCACATGCGCGACCGGGTGGTGGAGCTGGGCAATGCGGTCGCCGACGTGGAAACCCGCGGCGTCCACGAGATCGACCCGACCTTCCAGCTCTTCGTCCTCGCCCAGGAGGTTGCGGCCCTGAAGCGCGAGACCCCGGACGGGTCGCTCATGAGCCTGCTGGTCAACGACCCGGCCCTCGGCCTGAGCGAGATGGCGGTGAACATGTTCTTCGTCGTCTTCGCCATCGCCGGTCACGAGACCACCCGCAGCACGGCGGCGCACTTCATCCAGCTGATGGCCACCCATCCGGACCAGTACGCGCTGCTGCGAAGCGATGTGGACGCGCATCTGGAGAATGCCATCGAGGAGGTGCTGCGCTACACCTCGACCACCACCAACTTCCGCCGCACGGTCATGGCCGACACCGAGATCGGCGGCACGGCGGTGCGGAAGGGCGACAAGGTCTATCTGTCGTACGCCGCCGCCAACCGGGATCCGTCTGTGTTCCCCGACCCGCACCGGTTCGACATCACCCGGGAGAATACCCGCAAGCACCTGGCCTTCGGCACCGGACCGCATGTGTGCATCGGCGCCCGGCTGGCGCGTCTGGAGCTGCTGCTGGAGGCGGAGCCGGGGCGGCCGC
>DAINBM010000011.1:0-16004 GCA_036732965.1 Caulobacteraceae bacterium
GGGCTGGCCCTTGATGCCGTTCAGCGTGTCATAGGTGCGGGCCGTGGTGCTGTCGCTCCAGAGGATCTGTCCGTTTCGGACATCATAGGCCCTCAGCCAGCCGTCCATGGTGCCCGAGAAGACGAGGTCGGGGGTGGAACTCGGTGCGGCGGACTGGGCGCGCATGCAGGGCGGCGCGAGCCCGCCCCGGGCCGGCCGGGCGTAGCTGCACGGGGCCTTCGGGGCCGGCGTCGACCACAGGATGCGGCCATCCGCCGGATCGAGGGCATAGAGGCCGGGCCGCGATGCCCGCCGGTCCGGCTTCAGCGAGGCATCCGACGTGCCGGGCATCATCTCCTGGTAGAGAAGGCCGATGTCGGAGATCGGCACATAGAGGCGGTGGCGGTCCGCGCTCATGCCCCATTCCACGCCCCCGAGCGCCGAGCCTGCGCCCACGGCGGTGGTCCAGCGCACGGCCCCGGTGTCGGGATCCAGGCCATAGACCGCCCCGGACTTCTGGCCCGCCAGCAGCATGTCCTTGCCCGACGGCAGCCGGAACAGGATGGGGGTGGCACCAAAGTCGTAGTCCGGACCCACCGGGCTCGGGCAGTTGGCCCCGATGCGGGCACCTGAGCAGCCCATCACGAAGTTGTCCCCGGCCGTGACCTGACGGCTCCAGCGAATGGCTCCCGTCTTCATGTCGAGAGCGATCACAGCGTCGGAACCCCTTGTTTCCGCGTCTGTATAGCTGTCGCCGGTAGCGACATAGACGAGGCCGCGGGTCGGGTCGGCCATGGGGGCCGACCAGATGGCCGCACCGGCCGGGCCGTACATCTGGGTTCCGGCAGCATTCCGGCGCAGGGGGTGGTTGGGCTCGGGGATCACCCGGGTCTGCCAGAGCCTGTGCCCGGTCTTCAGGTCGAGCGCCGCGAGGGAGCCGGAAAAGGTGCAGCAGGAATAGGCGGGATTGATGGAGGAGACCTCCTCCAGCGAACTCACCGGCACGAACAACCGCTCGCCGGAGACGATGGGAGAGCCGGTCAGGACCGCGATGGGATGGGTCTCCACCGGGTCGCTCCGCCAGATCTCGTGGCCCGTCTCGGCGTCCAGGGCGCGGATGCGACGCCCCGAGGTGCCGACGAAGGTCGCCCAGCCGCTGGGAGAGAACGGGCTGCGCACGATCATCGGGGTGGTGCGCGAGACCACGTCGTCCAGGGACCAGCGGACGCAGCCGCTGCGGGCGTCGAGGGCATAGAAGCGGCCGTTGCGGTTGGTGACGAACAGCCAGTCCCCCACCACCACCGGCTGCCCGCCGCCGCTCATGGCAAAGGACCATTTCAGCTTCAGTCTCGGCACCGTGGCGGCGGTCAGGCCGGGCACCGGCTGGAAGCGGCGGGCGCGGGGGTCGCTGCCCTGCTCGGACCAGTCCCCCGGGCCGGGCTGGATGTGGCCTGCAGCCGGGCACCGGGGCTCGCCCGCGACCGGCACGGTGGGCAGGGCCGGTCGCTTCAGCAGATCGGTCTTGCCCGCGCCCGGGGCCTCCGCCTCCGGAGCCCCGAGCCAGTGGCTGACGGCGCGGATCTCGTCAGCGGAGAGGCCCTCGGCCATGGGGGCCATGATCCCCTTGGTGAGGGCGGTGTAGATGTCGGCCCGGGAGCGCCGGGACAGGTCTGCGCGGCTGGGGGCCCGGCCGGTGGGCGGCTCGTGGCACGACTTGCACCGGGCCTCGAAGACCGCGGCACCGTCGACGGCGGGCGGGGCGGCCGTCGAAACCTCCGCCGCCCGGGCGGCAGTTGTGGCCCCAAGCCCGAGGGCAAGCCCCGCGAGCAGGGGAAGGGCCGCGCCGATCCGCATCCTCATCGACCGGTTCCCTTCGCCGCATTGAAGCGGGATTGCCGGTCCTGCACATCCTTCGGCCAGTCCGGCAGGGGCGTGGGCTTGCCCGACGGCGGCGGCAGATAGGGCATCACATACCTGGCGTGGCAGCCGGTGCAGGTCTGGTAAATGGCGGCCCCGGTCTCGAACATGCGATGGGTGTCCCGGGCCTCCACGGCGGCCTTGGCCTCCAGCCCCTGACGAGAGAGGGTCGTCGCAAAGCGCACCCAGTCCCCGTCGTCCCGCTTGCGACCGGGCAGCAGCAGCAGGTTGCCGGCTTCGGCGATCTGGGCCGCGCCGCTCTCGGCACTTTCCCAGCCCGCCTCGGTGGTGGGGGTCAGGCTGGTCTCCCCGGTCTGGGTGGTCACCGTCCCCGAGGCCCGCCAGAAGGCCCAGGCCCCGGGATCGACCACGTGCCCCATGAGTTCCTTCATGTCGAGGCGGACCGTGTAGGGCGTCGCCTCCGGGGCCCGGGCGGCTGTGGCGGGCGGACGCGAGCACCCCGTCAGTCCGCAGGCCGCGGCGGCAAGGGCCGCAGCGACGACGGTCACGACGCGCGGCACCCGCCGGGGCATCGGCTGGATCGGGTGGCCCATCCGCCGGCTCATTTCTCGTTCGGGTCCGCGCCGTCCTTGGGGGCACCGGTGCCACTGGAACCCATGAACACCTTCTCGCCGTTCTCGAGGGTCACGTCACGGCCGTTGGCCCGGCACTCCGGCGTGCACAGATGATCCTTGGACTGATAGCCCCGGACGATGATGATGGTGCCGGGCTTCAGCGTGGCCTTGGTCACGCCGGCCCGGAGCAGGGTGTTGGGGGTGCCTCCCTCCACCATCCAGGCCTGGTCCGGCTTGCCGGGAGAGACGGCCACGAGATGCACCCAGGCATGAGGGTTGATCCATTCCACCCGGGTCACCTTGCCCCGCAGAAGCACCGGGGCGTTTCCGTCGAACTCCGCAGCAAAGGCGTGGTGGGCGCTGGCCGGTCCGGCCGCAGCCAGGGCCGCAGCGAGGGCCACAGCGAGGGCAAGTCCGGCGGGCAGGGCGAGTCTTGGGGTCATGAGGTCTCCAGTCGTTCCGAATACGGATCGGGCTGCCCGCAGGCGGCGGTCCATGGGGGCGGTCAATGGGGGAGGGGATGCTTGCGCAGGTCGCCGTACATCAGCTCACTGACGAACTCGACGCACTTGAACTGGCCGAACACGACGTCCGGGCCGCTGGCCTTGTAGAGGGTCATCTCCATCTTCCACGGGTGGGTATAGACCTCGGGGTCGGTGATCTCGGCCTCGTAGCGCAGGGTGTTCGGGCTGGTCAGGGTGTAGCGCTCCACCACCGACAGCTGGTCGGAGTGATGGTTGCCCGCCCGGTCCAGCCAGCTCTGATCGTTCTGACCGGTGACCTTGACCACCAGCGTGTCGGCCTCCCAATGGGCGACGGACTTGCCCATCCAGCTGTCCACCGGTGCCGGGCCCGGGTCCTTGAACAACAGGGTCCGGACCGCACTCGCATATTCATAGGCTATGACCATGGAATGGTCGCTCTGCAGGATGCGCAGGGGATAGGGCATGTAGGTGGCCCTCGGCACGCCGGGCAGGTAGCACTTGATCTCCGGATCCCGCTCGAGCCAGTGGGCCCGGTTGTCATCCCGCTGGGCCCTGGCCTCGGGCTTGTAGGGAATGGCGCCCCCGACCACCACACCGGGACCCGGGGGCACGGCACCGACGGCACCGAGGGCGACCACCTCCGCGGCCGGCACGGGGATCACGGGGCCCGGCCGAAATGCCATGGCCGCGGAGGCCCCGTGCGGCTCGACATCGTAATTGGCGGTATTGAGCACCTGCCAGACCCCGTTGAGGTCCGGATGGACATGGTCGGGCCCCCGGGGCGGCGTCCAGCCGGACGCATCCGCGCCCCACGCCGACGCAAGGGCCAGCAAGGCCGCCGCGGCGACCGCTTCAATCCTGATGCGCATGTCTCTCCCGCCCCCCGGGGTCTGCGTCGGCGTCGGGCCGATCGGACCGGGATGATCGTGTCATTGGTCAGCCCCTGCAGAGTTCGGCCAGTTTCCGCAGGTGTCAATCCTTACCCGTCGGTCCATGTGCCGATCCCGGGCACCGGCGGGCCGCCTCCGCGGCCGAGTTGACGCCTTGCCCGCAAGGCGGCACGGTCGCGGGACAGGCAAGGCGGCACGTCCCGGCATTCCCCTGGTGGAATGCCGCAACGGACGGCCCGGGGGATGCGAAGCACATGATCAGGGCGTTTCTCGTCTGGCTGCAGACGGGTCTCGGCAAGGGACCCGGCGCGGACGACTCCTCGTGGAGCGAGGCCCTGCTCGGGTCCCTGAACTTCTGGAGCCTGCTCGAGGGCACGCACCTGCTGCTGATGATGCTGTTCGTCGGCTGCATCCTGGCCGTGGATCTGCGGCTGATGGGGGTGATCTACCGGCGGACGCCGGTCAGCCTGGTCAGCCGGCGGCTGCTGCCCCTGACGGTGGCGGGGCTGGTGCTCATGCTGCTGACAGGGAGTGCGCTGTTCTTCGCCAAGCCGTTGGTTTACTACCACAATATATGGTTTCGGGTGAAGATGGCGCTGTTGGTCGCGGCGATGGTCAACATCGCCGTTTTCCACGCCCGCATCCAGCGCCGTCTGCCGGACTGGGATGCCGATCCGTCCCCGCCGCTGGCGGCGCGGAGTTCGGCCCTGATCTCGCTCTCCATCTGGATTGCGATGATCGTGATGGGTCGGTTCATCGCCTACAACTGGTATGACTGCGGCAAGCCGCAGCCAGATGTGATCAATGCCCTGCAGGAATGCGCGGCGTCCGAGCATGGCGCCGTACCCCTGTCGCGGGCGGGAAGGGCGGGTGCGCCGTGAAGTTCTCCATCCTGTTTCCCCATCTGCGGCCCTGGATCCTCGGTCTGGCACACAGCTGGCCAGGCGCCATGGTCAAGCCGAACTTCGCGGTCTGGGAGGTGTTCCACATCCTGGCGCTCGTCATGCTGGGGGGCGGCGCGATCCTGGTCGGACTGCGCCTGGCCGGGGCGGGACTGAAGGAGGAGGCCCCGTCCGCGGTCTATCGCGGCATTGGCCCGATCCTGACGGTCGGGGCCGTGGGGATCGTGGTGACCGGACTGCTGATCGGCGCCGCCAATGCCGAGCGTCTGTATGACAGCGCGGCCTTCACCGCCAAGATGCTGGCCCTGGCCGCGGGCCTCATCCTGACCTTCGGAGCCCTGCGGCCGGTGGCCCTGGCCGACGGTGCCGTCGGCGGCGGTGCGGCGGCGGCGACCGGGGCGGGCCTTGTCCTGTGGCTGGCGGCAACCGTGGTGTTCCTCACCGGCGGGCTGATCACGCCGGGTCTGTTCCATGTGCTGACCGCCGCGGCGCTGGTCGTCTTCGCCACCAGCCGGGGACGGCGGCGCTGGGTCTTCGTCGGCGGTGTCGGGGTCATTCTGGCCGCCATGTATGCCGCGACCCATGTCCTGATCCCGGCCGGGGATCTGGCGCATGCGGACCCGGCCAATGTGGCGCTCGCCTGGGTGATGGCCGCCTGGATTGCCGGCGCTGCGGCGTCTGAGGGCCTCTCCCGATCCCGCCAGGGGCAGACGGCGGTCGGCTGGCTGCCGGGTATCATCGGGGGCGCCACCATCCTCGTCTGGGTGACCGCCGCCGCCGCGGGGCGCTGGATCGCCTTTGCGTGACGGGGCTCGGTCTCGATCGGGGGGGCTATCCGCGATCGGGTATGTCGCCGGCGGGTGCGTCGAGGCCTTCTGTCATCCGTTCGACGGCGAGGGCCAGGTCATCCCAGGCGGCGTCCGTCTTCAGATCCAGTCCGGCATACCAGCGGATCTTGCGTCGCCGCAGGGCAAGATAGGTCACACCGGACGAGAGCAGGGCGCTCACGGCCTGCAGCATGGGCTTGTCCGTCACGTCCGGGAACAGCTCTGCCAGCAGTCTCAGGCCCAGGGTCTCCCGCGCCTCCTCCATGATGGCCGTCAGCGCGTTGCGCTCCACCAGCTCCCAGACCATCAGCTCCAGCACCACGGGCCGCGCCAGCAGGGTGCGGGCGTTGTGGTCGATGATGTGGGCCGCCCGGCGGCTCACCGGCAGGGCCAGCAACTGCTCCACGGTCAGATCGCCCCGCAGGTCGTCGAAGCTGGGGAAGAAGCCCTCCCCATAGGCCACCGACCGGACCAGGCCGGGCAGATCCCCGAAATACCGGTAGATCAGCATCTTGCTGACGCCGGCCCGGGCGCCCACCGCCGAGGGCGTCAGGGCGGCAAAGCCCCCCTCGACCAGCAGATCCTCCACCGCCTGCCGCAGCCGGGCCTCGGTCTGGGGACGATTGCGTCTGGGGCGTTCGGCCCCGGCGACGGCGCGTGATTCGGCAGCATCAGACATGGCTGGCACCCTAGATGTATCTTGACGGATACAAAATGGCAGACAAGTATCTTGTCAGATACATATGGAGCGCCCCATGTCGACATCCTCGTCTCCCGCTGCCCGGTCGCCGGCATCCCTGCTGACCGTCGGGCTGGTCTTCGGTCTGGCCTGGCTGGCGCTGAACGGGGCGATCCTGGCCCTCGCCCGGGGCTTTCTGCCCTTTGACCGGCCCAACCTGGCCGGCCAGCCCTTCTGGCTGCAGATCGCCATGCCCTCGATCGCGATGATCGAGCAGTTTTCCCTGATGGGCCTCGTCGCCCTGCTCAGCCGCGGCCGGCCGGTCACGGAGATCGGGGAGCGGGCCCCGCCCCCGGGCACCGCCGGCAGAGAGGTGGCGCTGGTGCTGGTCTACGCCCTACTGGCCCAGGTGGGGGGCTGGTTCGTGGGGCCGGCCCTGGGCTATCGCCCCTTCAGCTTCCATCTGGCCGGTACGCTGGTGGGCTGCTCCATCCTTGCCTCACCGGGCGAGGCGATGGTCTGGGCGGGCTACAACTTCCTGATGTTTGCCGTCATCCCCTATCTGTGGTTCCGGCGGCGCTACTCGAACCGGGAGCTGTGCCTGGTCTTCGACCGGGGGGGGCGGGACTGGATCGTGCTGATCGCCGTTCTGGTGGTGGAGAGTGCGGTGCAGCTGTCTGTGATGCCGGGCATCTTCAGCCTGCCCCTGCCGGTCCTGCTGCGGGCCGCGCCGCTGGCCTTCGGTCTGTTCGGCGTGGGCACGGTGCTGCCGACCATGGTCACCATCTATGCCATCCTGGTTCCGCGCTACTACAAGCTCACGGGTTCGGTGGCGATCTCCACCATCCTCGGCGGACTGACCTATGCCTCCGTGCACCTGGTGGAGGGGTGGTCGTCGTTCCGCACGCCGTCGGACACGGTGCTGTCCCTGCTGTTCGTGATCCTGTCCTATACCGGGCCCGGCATGTTCAAGACCTTCGTGACGCTTCGGACCAGCAATGCCTGGGTCCACGCGCTTGGCTATCACGCGGTGGCACCCCACACGCTGGCCGACACGCCGCTGATCGCCCGGGTCTTTAGTCTGGACTGAAGCGGAGAGGCCGAGTGTCGGGTCCGGTCAGTGCGGGTCCTTGCCCGCCAGGGCGCTGACCACCTTCAGGTTCTCGCCGGCCGTCTCGAAATAGGTGCTGCGAAGCTTCAGGGCGCGGTTCAGCAACTCTTCCGCCCGGGCATAGTCCCCCTGCATGGCAGCGGCGAAGCCGGCATTGTTGAGGAGTGTGGCCTGGTCCTGCTCGCTGCCGCCCTGGGTGGCGCGGGCATAGTCCCCCTTCATTGCCAGCACGAGGCGCAGATTGGCCCGGGCCTCGGGAAAGTCGGGCCGCTTGTTCAGCGCCGCGACGAAGTCCGTGGCGCTGGCGTCGTAACGATGCTGCATCAGGCGGGAATAGCCGCGGTTGTTGAGCACGATGGCGGCGCCGCCGGACGCCTCCATGGCGTGGGCATAGGCCGCCTCCGCCTTGTCCCAGTCCTTGCGGGCATCGTATTCGGCGCCGAGCGCGTTCCAGGCCCGCCAGAGGGTCGGGTCGGACTTGACCGCCTCGCCGAGCACACGCACGGCATCGTCGGACCGGCCGAGCAGGGACAGGGTGATCCCGCGGTCCGACCGCGCCTGGTTGAGGGTGGCGGGTGCCACCCGGGCCGCCCGCGCCTCGAGTTCGTCAAAGGCGGCCAGGGCGGGCTTCAGCTGGTGGCGGTTGAGTTCCAGCTCCCCGGCCAGCAGGGTCATCCGGTCGTCCTTCACACCGGCCACGGCGGCCTGGTCGAGCAGGCGCTCGGCATCGATGAAGCGCATCTCCTCGATGGCGTCCCGGATCATGGCGACACCGGCGTCTGTTGCCGCGGCCGAAGGCTGGGTGGCGGCGGGCAGGGCAGCCCTGGCGGCGGACGGCACCAGGGCCGACGTCAGCATCAGCGCCGTGGCCAGAGCGGCGGCGGAGAGCGGGGCGCGTGCGCCGCGGAGGCTCCTGGGCATCATGTCGGACATCTTCGATCCTGAATGCAGGCACCCGACGGGGCACCGAGGGTCGCCCCGGCTGCGGGCGATGGCGTGATCATGACCCCATCGCCTTTCAGAGTGGTTGCCGGTCAGCTCCGGGACCCTGCGGACAGCTTCCATGTGCGGCTGTCGGTCCCGAGGACGAGGCGCACGCCCGGCTCGTCGTCATCGGCCAGGATCAGTTCGGGATGTCCGGGAAGGGTGCGGGCCAGGGCGACCGCCTGGTTTCGATGAGCCGGGGCGTAGCGGATGACGGTGGTCTCGACCTGCGGGCCAGCCTCGATATGTCCCGAGGACAGGCACCAGTTCAGGGCGACCAGACGTTTGAACACCGGCTGCTCCCCCCCGGGCTGACCGGTCGCATTCACGACCGTCAGTCGGTGACGGGACCGGCGCGGCACCGTCGCGATGGCCGTGCCTTGCGCGTCGGGGGCGACAGTGAGCCGGGGCGGCGGTGTGATGTCGGCCAGCTCCCAGCTGACCGGCGAGGCGACGATGCGGGCCTGCAGGCCCTTCGAATAGGCGAGGTTGTGGAGGACGATGTCCGAGCCACGGTCGATCTCCAGCGCCTGCTGGTAATAGCGCGTGCTCAGGTCGAAGCGGCCGAGCTTGTCGTAGACGACGCCGAAGGCATTCAGCACTCGCACGTCGGACGGATTGCGCGCGCGCGCTGCCTGCAGCCAGTCGAGGGCGGTGACATAGTCCCGGCGCGCGATGGCCGCCTTTGCGGCAGAGTAGTCGGCATCCTGTCGCTGGGATTCCATCTCGGCCGCGACATAGGACGTGCCGACGGGGCGAATGGCCAGGTGAGGCGTCTGGCATGCGGTGAGGCACAGACCGGCGAGTGCGGATGACAGGACTGTTCGCGTCTTCATTTCGGGTGACCGGCAGCAAGCATGGTGGCGAACCCCTGCTGGGCTTCGATCATGGCCGGCAGCAGAGCAGCAATGATCAGGGCAGGGAGAATGCACATGACGAGCGGGATGGTGATCAGCAGCGGGATCCGCATCGCCTTCTCCTCGGCGGACATGTAGCGCTTTTCTCGGAGCTCGGCGGAGAAGGTCCGCAAGGCCTTGGCGTAGCTGACGCCGAGCTGGTCCGTCTGGATCAGCAGTGCGACGAAGGACCGGATGCTTTCCATGTCCGTCCGCTCTGCCAGACCGCGCAGGGCCTCGGGACGGCTGCGGCCGGCGCTCATCTCGAGGGATACGCTCTTCAATTCGCGGCTGATGATCGGGTGGGACACGCTCGTTTCCTGGCCCACCCTGAGAATGGCTCCCTCGAGGCCGAGCCCCGCCTCGACGCACACGACCATCAGGTCAAGCGCATCCGGGAACTGGGTCTCGATGGCCTCGCGCCGGGCTGCGACGCGCCCATCCAGGACCACCCCGGGACCGATCAGGCCAAGTGCGCTCAGGCCCACCGCAAGAAGGGTGGCCTGGGTCCCCACCATCGGATGTACCGAGAAGGACTGGAGCAGGATGAACATCAGGGGCAGCCCGCTCGCCGCGACCAAGCGCAGCGTGACGAAGATGGCCGGGGCGGCGGGGTGACTGTAGCCCGCAAGGACGAGCTTTCGTTGAAGGGTCGATTTCTCCTTCAGGTCATTGTCCAGGGTTGATGCTTGAATCCATTTCAGAAAAGGATTCTTGACATCAAAGGACTTGAAAATGCTCGACGTGCCGTTGGTGCGCGGCTTGGTGTCAGAATCCAGACGTTTCTTGATCGAGGCGGCCGTTGTATTTTGCCTGTAAGCGGCCATGACCGCCAATATCACGGTCGTGAAGGTCATTATTTCGATTGCGAGGATCAGTATTTCTTTCATTTTCCCGCTCAATATTTGAAATTGACAATGCGCGAAATAATGAAGATTCCCGCAAAATACATCACGCAGCCCGTCTGGACGGCCGGCCAGAAGCCGGGGTCACTGAACTTGTCGGAGTAGATGGTGGGCTTCAGAAGCATCTGTCCGGCGGCCACGAGCGGCACGAGCGAGGAAATCAGAATGGCCGTCGCCTTTCCCTCACTGGCCAGCGAACGGATCCGGCGACCAAGCGTCGCTCTTCCGCGCATCACCGTGGCCAGCCCGTCGAGAATGTCACTCAGATTGCCGCCCGTCTGGGCCTGGATGCTGACGCTCACTGCAAAGAAGTGGCACTCGTCCGACCCCACCCGGATCGCAAAATCGGAGAGCGCTTCGCTGAATTCCTTGCCGTAGACCGTCTCGTCCACCACCAGTCCGAACTCGGTGCCCAGCGGATCGCCGATTTCCGTGGCGGCCAACTGCATGGCGGAGACCACCGGGTGCCCGGCCCGCAGGGCTCTGTTCATGATGTCGAGGGCCATCGGGAGTTGCTCCTCGATCTGCTTCAAACGCCGGCTTCGGCGCGTGCTGAGCCACAGGTATGTCCCGACCACGGCCAGGGTCACGGCTCCGATCAACGTCATGAGCACGGAACTGATCGTCAATCGCGCGGTCAGCAGCAGGTTGATCAGGGAAAGGGTCCAGAGAGCGAGGGCCGCGCTACCCAGAAGTACGGCGATCCTTTGCAGCGGCATCGCGACATTGGCCTGGCGCCGGTAGAGGTCCAGCTGGCGGAGCCAGGTGCGCACCTGCCGATTTCCCAGCTCCGGCAGGCTGGAGACCTGGATGAGGGTCGAATAGGTTTCCTCGCGGCTGAGCCCGGACTCGAGCAGGGTCAGGCGCCGGTTGATCCGACGGGTTCGGTCGCTGGACGAGAAGATCGTTTCGGCGACGGCCTGGGTCAGCATTGCCACGGCAATGAAGACGAGAACGAAGATCAGCGGGGTCAGCACGCCATTCATGGGCGGACGACGCTGTTGGCGGTGGCCGGAGCGGGCTTCGGAATCTCGAGCCCACGGGCTCGGAGATGCTCCATGAAGCGTGGCGGCAGCCCGGTGGTCTCGAAGTCCCCGATGATCTTTCCCTCCGGGCTCTTTCCCTTGCGCTTGAAGCGATAGATCTCGTGCATGGTGATGACGTCTTCCTCCATCCCCACGATCTCGGTGATCGAAACGACCCGCCGCTTGCCGTCATCCATGCGCTCGACCTGGATCACGATGTTCACGGCCGATGCGATCTGCTGACGGATGGATCGTGGCGGAATGTCCAGGCCCGCCATGCCGATCATCTGCTCCAGACGGGTCAGTGCATCGCGGGCGGAGTTGGCGTGGACGGTGGTCATCGAGCCGTCGTGACCGGTGTTCATGGCCTGAAGCATGTCGAACGCCTCGCCCGCCCGGACTTCCCCGACGATGATCCGGTCCGGTCGCATCCGCAGGGAGTTGCGGACGAGTTCGCGCTGGGTGATCTCGCCTCCGCCCTCGACGCTGGGCGGTCGGGTCTCGAGGCGACCGACGTGGGCCTGCTGCAGCTGCAGTTCGGCGGAGTCCTCGATCGTGATGATGCGCTCACGGTTGTCGATATAGGCGGACATCGCGTTGAGCAGGGTCGTCTTTCCCGAGCCCGTGCCGCCCGAGATCAGCACGTTGCGCCGGGACAGCACAATGGCCCGGATGGCATCGGCCATGTCTGGGCTCAGCGCGCCGAACTCGACCAGCCGCTCCAGCCGGATGGGTGAGCGGGCGAATTTCCGGATCGACACGAGCGGGCCGTCAACGGCCAGCGGGGGAATGATGGCGTTGATCCGGCTGCCATCCGCGAGACGCGCATCCACCATCGGCTGGGTTTCGTCGACCCGTCGACCGACGGCCGAGACGATCTTGTTGATGATCCGGACCAGGTGACGAGTGTCCTGGAACTTCGCGTCCGACAGTTCCAGGTGTCCGGCGCGTTCGACATAGACGAAGCGGTGCGTGTTGATCAGGATGTCGGTGATCGTTTCGTCCTTGAGGAGCGGCTCGAGCGGGCCGAGGCCGAGCAGTTCATCAAGGATGTCCTCAAGCAGGCGGTCGGTCTGCGCGGGCGAGAGGAACCTCTTTTCCTCGGCCAGCAACTGCGCCACGACGCCGCGGATTTCACTCTGAAGGGTCTCCCGGGGCGTGCGATCGAGCACGCTCAGGTTCAGGAGTTCGAGCAGGCGCTGGTGAATACGGACCCGCAGGGCGATGGAGTCGTCGATCGGGTCGACTTGCGTCGGGTTGCCGGTGACGCGGGGCGCGGTGGTGTCTTCCGTGGGCCAGAGCATTGAGGTCACCAGAACTTGATGTTGAAGCCCGTATTCGGGGCGGGCGCCAGAACGCCGGTGGTCGCGAGGGATGCCAACTGGTCGACCGCCGTGGTGATCTTGGCCCCCCGCTTCACGGCGTTGAGCTCAAGGCCCTGGTTGACCGCAAGATTGGCCGTCCTCTCGTCCATCGGGATGACAAGGTCGAAGGGGCGTCCGACCGCGGTCTCCGCGCTCTTGAGGGGCAGCGTCTCCAGTTGCTCCTTGGACACGGCATTCAGGACCAGCGTGAGCGGCTTGTCGTCCAGCTTCTGGGCGACCAGCACCCGCAGTTGGCGCTTGATCAACTGCATGTGCGGGACGCTGAGATGAGAGACGAGAATGATCCGGTCGCAGAGCTGCAGCGTCCGGTAGCTCCACTGGGTCCAGACGGCCGGCAGGTCGATGATGGTCGTGGAAAAGCTGCGCTTGAGGCCGGCTATGATGGCATCGGCATGGTCCGCCGACAGGACCTCGAGGGGGGTGACGTCCTTGGGCGCACCCATGATCCGGCAGCCGGACGGATGCTGGATCAGCGCCTTGGCGAGCGCCTGATCCGAAAATGCGCCGGGATTGCCGATGATGTCTGTGGCTGAGAGGGTCGGGCCGACATCCAGATATTCCGCCATCGAGCCGAACTGGATGTCGAAGTCCGCGCCGCAGACAAGCCCCTCGTTCTGGCGCGCCCGTTGTGCCGCGACCTGCGTCGCGAGGAAGGTGGCGCCCACACCGCCACCGGCCTTCAGCATGGCGACGATCGTTCCCTTCGGTGCCGGGCTGGCAGCGGGTGAGGGCCCGGTGCGCATGATCCGTTCCAGGCTGAGGATCAGGGCAGATTCCGTGACGGGGGCCGGCAGGATGTCCGTCGCCCCGAGACCGAACAGGCGGCGACTTGCGCCGATGCTGGTATCTTCGAGTACCACCACGGTCTTGGTCCGACCGGCCATTTCCGCAAGCAGGCTCTCGAGGCGGGGGCCGAGGTCTGCGGGCAGGATCAAGGCGTCGAGGGACGCAATCCCCTCGGGCAGGACGTTTCTGTCCAGCGACGTGAACCGTGCGGACTGCAGATGCCCGACAACCGACGCAAGGACGCTCTGGTCGGCGACGGCACCGTCCACCACTCCGATCTCAAAATGGCCCACGGGGGGAAATTCGATGTTGGAGTCAGGCAAGTGGCTATCCATTCAAGCTTTGTGGGCACCCGGCTGTCCCGATCTGGGGCCGGTCAGGTGCCGTGTGGCGTTCTCCCGCGAAATCTGTGCCGACAGGACCGTCGTGCAGGATCTAGGTTGCAGGGGTCGCTGACGCCCCGGACCCCGATGCCCCCGATCCTGACGACCCTGAACCCGAGGTGCCCGCGCTGGATGTGGACTGGCTGGCAGGTGCGATCACCTTGCCCTTCACATATCGGTCCTGTGCCGCAGCCACCCTCGCAGGATTGCTGCCCGGAGCCACGGCGCCGGTGAATTTTGCATCCGGATTGGCGATCTGGGCGGCGATGTTCTGCCGCACAGCCTTGCCGAAGTCGGCGCTCAGGTGCTCGGTGGCGCAACCGCCGAGCGTGAGGGCGGTCGCGAGGGCACCGACCAGGGTCAGTGCGGTCCGGCGGGATCGGGTCATGGTCGCCTCCTTAGTAGATGACATGGCCGTGCGGACCATCGATGCCACCCTTGCGTGGATCGACGCCGATCAGAACACGGTCGAGCGCTTGATTGTGGGTCGCAGTGGCCTGCGAGCTGCCGAGAAGGAAGATCTCCAGGTCCGACGGCGGCGTGAACCGGTCGGCCGGGGTCGCAGACGGGCCGCGGTGGGCCACGACCGTGCGGGCCGTGACCACGATCACGAGTTCCGTCTCGGCACGCTGGTAGCCGGTCGATCGGAAGAGAGCGCCGAGGACCGGCACGTCACCGATGAAGGGGTACTGCCGGATTTGCTGGTTGTAGTTGTCCTGCAGAAGCCCTGCGATGGTGAAGGATTCCCCGTCCCGAAGCTCGACCGTGGTGTTGGCCCGCCGGACCTTCAGGCCCGGGATCTGGATCCCACCGGACGTGACCGCCGTCGTCGGGTCGATTTCCGAGACTTCCGGTTTCACCACCAGATTGATCAGGCCGTCCTGAAGGATGGTCGGGGTGAAGGCCAGGGAGACACCGAAGGGCTTGAACTGGACGGTGACGGTCGGAATCCCTCCGCCGGCCGCGGCCGTCTGGGGTGCCGGAACCGGAAACTCGCCGCCGGCCAGAAAGCTGGCCGTATCGCCCGACATTGCCACGAGGTTCGGTTCGGCCAGGGTCCGGACAAGGCCCCTGGTCTCGAGGGCATCAAACACCACGTTGACAGCGCCCGCGCCCCGGCTGAGCCGGGCCGACCCGCCACCAAACAGGCTCTGCAGCAGGTTGGAGTTTCCGTTGAACTGATCGCCGGTGACGAAGTTGAACGGTGACTTGTTCGCCGAGTTCAGGCGGGATTGAACGTTCAGATCAAGCTCTTTGGCGATGGTGCGCTTCATTTCCACGAAGCGAACCGACAGCATCACCTGTTGCGAGCCTTCGACCCCCATCATGTTGATGACCTTGCCCGGTGCGTAGGACTCCGCGAGGGCCAGGATCTGTTGCATGGCGCTGGGACTGCCGACCACGCCGGACAGCACGATCGACTGGTTGGCCGTCCGGACCGCCACGGACTTTTCAGCGGGGAGTACCTCGCTCAGACGCTTCTTCAGGCCGTCGGCGTCCGCCACCACACCCACGTCGAAGGCGGCGATGAGATGCTTGCCGGGGCCGTAGACCATCAGCGACGTGGCGCCCAGGGCATGGCCCACCACGTAGATCGAATGCGGGCCGAGCGGCAGCACATCGGCCACCTTCTGGTCAGCGATCATCAGGTCGGCGTAGTTGCCCGGAAGCTCGATCACCGTGGACTTGCCAGCCGTGACGGAGACCTCCTGCCGCATGGCCGCAGCCATGGTCGCGGGAGGGGCGACCTCGGCGGCCTGGGTCACGGGCGGAAGGCACAGGGCCGCCAGAAGCGCCGCTCCGGCCAGGGCCCTCATCATGGTCGTGTTCGCTTGTGTCATCTTGGCTCTTTTCTTTGACGGCCAGGTCAACCGAAGGACTGGGGTGGCGCAGGGTCTGAGGATCGCCTCAGCTGCCTGCAGCCGGGTAGCTGGTGCTGTCCACGCCGCGGATAACGTGGACCTGAGGCCTTGCGACCGGCGCGACGGGGGGCGCGGGTGCCGGCGTGACCGCCGGGGCGGGGCGCGGCACCGCGCGTGCCATGTCTGCCCCGCTTGGGCTGGACGTCGACACGCTGATCGCGCTGCCGGGGATCTCGGTCCCGTCGCGCGGTTTGCGGAGGACGAGCGTGAGCGACCCGACGGATTGGGCCAGCGAGATCGCTGCGGCCTGGTGCGGCGTGGCCTCGACCGTGATGGCCTTGGCGACATTGGGCCGGGTGGCGTCGACGCTGGATGTCTGATCCACGGCCAGGACCCGCAGGTTCTGGGCGAGC
>DAINBM010000012.1:0-15859 GCA_036732965.1 Caulobacteraceae bacterium
AGGCGGTCCGCCCGGCCCCGACCCCGCCGCTCGCCGCGCGGCCCCGGCAGCTGCCGGTGACGGCGGTGGAGACCTGGGTCCGCGACCCCTATGCCGTCTATGCGCGGCGGATCCTGAACCTGAAGCCCATGGACCGTCCGGCCAAGCCCTTCGACAACCGCACCCGCGGCACGGCGATCCACAGGGCCGCGGAAACCTTCGGCAAGGCCTGGCCCATGCCGGGCCAGGACCCGGCCCGGGTGTTCGCCGCCGACTATCTGGCCCAGGTGGCCGCGGCGGGGGCGACCCCGACGGATCTGGTCCGCGAAGGGGCGCTTGCCGCACGCACCGGCGCCTGGATGACGGAGTTCGAGCGCACCCGCCGCACCCCGACCCTGCGGGTGGTGGTGGAGGAGCCGGGCGAGATGGTGCGCCACGGCCCGCAGGGGCCCTTCAAGATCACCGCCAAGCCCGACCGGCTGGAGGTGGTCGGCGACCGGGTGAGCGTGCTCGACTTCAAGACCGGCCTGCCCCCCAGCGACAAGGAGGTGGAGGCAGGGTTCGCCCCCCAGCTGACCCTCACCGCCGCCATTGCCCGCCAAGGGGGCTACCCGAAGATCGGACCGGCGAAGATCGGGGCCCTGACCTATGTCCGCCTCTCCGGCCGGGGCGAGGGCGGCGAGACCCGGGACATCGGCCGGGGCCGCGAGGAGGCGTTCACCGACAAGGCCCTGGCGGGGCTGGACCGCTGGATCGCCCGCTTCGACGACCCGGCCCAGCCCTATGTCTCCCGGCTCGCCGTGAAGTTCATGGGAAGCCCGAGTGACTACGACCATCTGGCACGACGGCAGGAATGGGCGTCCGGCGATGCGGACGGGGGGGACGAATGAGCGTGAGCTTCGACCCGCAGACCGCCGCCGCCAATCCGGCCATCTCCGCCGCCGTCAGCGCCAATGCGGGCTCCGGCAAGACCAAGACCCTCGTGGACCGGGTGGCGCGGCTGCTGCTGCAGGGGGCGCGGCCCGAGACCATCCTGTGCGTCACCTTCACCAAGGCCGCCGCATCGGAGATGCAGCGTCGCCTGTTCCAGACGCTCGGGGCCTTCGCCATCGCCCGGGACGAGGTGCTGGTGACGGCCCTGTCCCAGCTGGAAGGGCGCGCGCCGGACACCTATGACGAGGTCCAGCTGTCCGCGGCCCGGCGGCTGTTCGCCCTCGCCCTGGAGACCCCCGGCGGGCTGAAGATCCAGACCCTGCACGGCTTCTGCGAGAAGCTGCTGCGCCAGTTTCCGCTGGAGGCCGGGGTGACGCCGGGATTCTCCGTGCTGGACGATGCCGGCGAGGCGGAGGTGGTCCGCCGGGCCCGCGACCAGCTGGCGGAGGCGGCCAGCGATCCGGAGACGGCCCTGGGACAGGCCTATGCCCGGCTGTCGGTGAAGCTGGACTTCAGCGCCTTCGAGGCCCTGTTCACCCAGCTGGCGCAGAACCGCGAGGCCATCGGGGCCTATTTCGAGGCCGCCGGGGGGGACCTGCCGGGACGGATCGCCGAAAGCCTCGGCCTCGACCGCTGGACCTCGCCGGAGGCGGTGCTGGAGCACGGCCTCGCCGAACCGGCCCTGGATGTGGCCGCCTATGGCCGGGCCGTGGCGGCCATGGCCCTGGGGTCGGAAAAGACCGACCGGCCCAACGGCCTGAAGCTGCAGGCCATCCTCGAGGCGGCCCGGTCCGGTCAGGCGGACGAGGACGCGGTCTTTTCCCTGTTCTTCAAGGCGGATGGGGACCCCCGGATCTCCGGCTTCCCGACCAAGTCCGTGGCATCCTGGGTCCGGGACTGGTTCGACGTGGAACAGGCCCGGCTGACGGAGGTGCGCGAGCGCGTCCGTGCGGCCCGTACCGCGGCGGACACCCTCGACGTGCTGCTGGTGGGCGGCTTCTATGCCGTGGCCTACGAGGCGGCCAAGACCGCGTCCGGTGCCCTGGACTTTGCCGACCTGATCGTGCGCGCCCGCGGGCTCCTGTCCGACCGGCCCTCCGCCGCCTGGGTGCTGTTCAAGCTGGACGGCGGGGTGGAGCACATCCTGATCGACGAGGCGCAGGACACGTCGCCCGACCAGTGGGCGATCATGACCGCCCTGGTGGCGGAATTCTTCGCCGGCGAGGACGGCCGGGCGCGGCGGCTGCAGCGCACCGTGTTCATCGTCGGCGACGAGAAGCAGTCGATCTTCTCCTTCCAGGGGGCCGCACCGCACCTGCTGCTGGCCCAGAGCCAGCGGGTGGAGGCCCTGGCCCACGGGGCGGGGCGGACCTTCGAGAGCATCCAGCTGAACATGTCCTGGCGCTCCACCCCCGAAGTGCTGGCCTTCGTCGACACGGTGTTCCGCGGCTCGGACCGGGCGGGCCAGCTGGCCCCGCACCTGGGTGCCGCCTCGGACGGGGAGGCGGTGCGACATGTGGCCCAGCGGGCGAACGACCCCGGCTGCGTCGACTTCTGGCCCCCGGTGACCGAGGTCGCGGCCGAACCCCAGGACGCCTGGGACCCGGTGGACGCCGCCCATACCACCGGGGCCTGGCGCACCCTGGCGGAACGGATCGCGGGGGAATGCGAGGCCATGGTCCGCCGCGGCGACCGGGTGAAGGACCGCACCGGCGAACGGCCGGTGGACTACGGGGACATCCTCATCCTGGTGCGCAAGCGCGGCCCCCTGTTCGAGGAGACCCTGCGGGAGCTGAAGCGCCGGGGCGTGCCCGTGGCCGGGGCCGACCGGCTGAAGCTGTCGGAGCATCTGGTGTTCCAGGATCTGACGTCGCTGGCGCGCTACGCCCTCTATCCCTGGGACGACCTGACCGTGGCGGAGGTGTTGCGCAGCCCGCTCTGCGACCTGACCGAGACCGACCTGTTCGATCTGGCCGTGGGTCGCCGGGAGAGCCTGTCCGCCGCCCTGATGGCCCGCAGTGCCGAGCGCCCGGCCTGGACCCGTGCCGCGCAGATGCTGGCCCTGGCCCGGGAGCTGGGCCGGTCGGTCCCGCCCTTTGAGTTCTTCGCCCGGCTGCTCTGCGTCGCCGACCACAGGGGCCGCAGCCTGCGCCAGCGCTTCGTCACCCGCCTGGGGGCGGAGGCCGGGGAGGCACTGGATGCCTTCCTCGGTCAGGCCCTGTCGGCGGAGGGCCGCAACATCTTCGATCTGGAGCGGTTCTGCGCCGGGCTGGACGCCCTGGACGTCACCCTGAAGCGGGAGATGGACGAGCCGAAGGGCGAGGTGCGGGTGATGACCGCCCACGGCGCCAAGGGGCTCGAGGCCCCGGTGGTGTTCATGGCCGACACGGTGTTCCACGACAAGCCCCGCGCGGCGCTGACCACGCTGGACGACGGGGTGTCGCTGATCTGGCTGCCCGCGGGCGGCGACGGGGACAGCCGGGTGGTCCGGTCGGCCCGGGACACGGTGAAGCTGCGGGAGCGGGACGAGCTGGCCCGCCTGCTCTATGTGGGCCTGACCCGGGCCCGGGACCGGCTGATCCTGTGCGGTCGCCTGAATGCACGCACCCCCCTGGACAAGGCGAGGGGCTGGCTGCCCTGGCTGGCGGAGGCCTTCGACGTGCGTCTGGCCGACACGGCACGGGAGGTGATCGACGACCAGGGCTTCCGCTTCCGTCGACTGGGGCCCGATCCGGTGCGCGGGAGCGCAACGGTTGCCACCGCCGAGACACAGCCCCCCCCGCCGGGCTGGGTCAATCGTCAGGCACCGGCGGAACCGGCCGCCCAGGCCTGGGCCTCGCCCACGGCGCTGGCGGAGCGGACCCGGGGGGCCACACCCTCGCCGCTGGCCGCCACCGGCGGGCTGGGGCGCTTCCGCCGGGGCGACCTGATCCACAAGCTGTTCCAGCTGCTGCCCGACCTGCCCGCTCCCGCCCGGGCGGCGGCCGCGGCGCGGATCCTGGCCAAGGAACGGGACCTGACCCCGGAACAGCGGCTGGAAATGGCCGCGGCGGCCCTGTCGGTGCTGGAGGATCCCCGCTTCGTCGAGGTGTTCGGCCCCGGCAGCCGGCCGGAAGCCGCCGTTGCCGGCACGGCGCCGGAGCTGCCCGCCGGCCTTGCCATTTCCGGCCGGGTGGACCGGATGACGGTGACGCCGGACCGGGTGCTGGTGGTGGACTTCAAGACCAACCGCCCGGCCCCGGACCGGGTGGACAATGCCGATCCCGCCTATCTGACACAGATGGCGGTCTATGTGGCGGTGCTGCGGGCCATCTTCCCCGGACGGCGGGTGGAGGCGGCCCTCGTCTGGACCGATGGACCCCGGCTGATGCCAGTACCGGAAAATCTGATCGTCGAGCGGCTCAATGCCCTGCGTCGCGCCAGTTGATCGCGGGGGCCCGGCGCTCTACATCGTGGAGCATGGGGTGGCCGATCAGGCGCGCCCGCAAAGGAGCGTAGCATGAGCACCCTGAAGGTGACCGACGAGACGTTTGAGCGCGATGTGCTGCAGGCCGGCCAACCCGTTCTGGTGGACTTCTGGGCCGAATGGTGTGGCCCCTGCAAGCAGATCGCCCCGGTCCTCGACCAGATCGCCGAGGAACTGGCGGGCCGCGTCACCGTTGCCAAGCTGAACATCGAGGACAGCCCCATGACGCCGGGCCGCTACGGCGTCCGCGGCATCCCCACCATGATGCTGTTCAAGGACGGTCAGATGTCGTCCATGAAGGTCGGGGCCATGCCCAAGGCCAAGATCCTGGAATGGCTGACGGAGACGGGCGTCAGCGCCTGATGACACCCCCCTCCGCCGACCTGATCGCCGCCGCCTGGGACCGACTGGACCGGGCGGCGGACGCGACCCGTCAGACCTCCCTCCTCGACCTGTTCGCCGCCGAACCGGACCGGCTGGCGCGGCTGACCGTGGACGCGGCAGGCCTGACCCTGGACCTGTCCAAGCAGAGCTGGTCCCTGGAGGCCGTCGATGCGGTGCTGGACCTGGTCCGCGCCAGCGGCGTGGACGCCGCCCGGGACGGGCTGTTCGGCGGGGCCGTGGTCAACCGGTCCGAGGGCCGGGCGGTGCTGCACAGCGCGCTGCGGGCCCCCGACGGAGCTGACCTCCGGGCCGACGGGGTGCCGGTGAGCGCGGAGGTGGAGGCCGGACGACAGCGCATGCGCGCCCTGGCCGACGGCGTGCGGGACGGCACAATCCGCGGGGCCACGGGCCGGGCCTTCACGGCGATCCTGCACATCGGCATCGGCGGCTCCGATCTCGGGCCCCGGCTGGTCTGGGAGGCGCTGAGGCCCCTCGCCCCGCCCATCGACCTGCGTTTCGTCGCCAATGTGGACGGGGCCGAGATCGTCCAGGCCCTGACCGGGCTGGATCCCGAGACGACCCTCGTGATCGCCGTCTCCAAGACCTTCACCACGCTGGAGACCCTCGCCAATGCCGAGGCCGCCCGGGACTGGCTGCGGGCCGGGCTGGGGGACGACGGCGCGCGCCAGCACTTCGCCGCCGTCTCCGCCGCGCCGGACCGGGCCGTGGCCTTCGGCGTCAATCCCGACCGGGTGTTCGCCTTCTGGGACTGGGTCGGCGGGCGCTTCTCCATCTGGTCCGCCGTGGGCCTCTCCTGTGCCGTGGCGCTCGGCTACGACGTCTTCCAGCGGTTCCTCGACGGGGCGGCCGCCCTCGACCGGCACTTTGCCGAGGCCCCGCTGGAGGCCAATGCCCCGGTGCTGCTGGCGGGCGCGCACCTGTTCAACCGCAACGGACTCGGCCGGGGGGCCCGGGCCGTGGTGCCCTATGCCCAGCGCCTGCGCCTGCTGCCCGCCTTCCTCCAGCAGCTGGAGATGGAGTCCAACGGCAAGCAGACCGGCGTGGACGGCCGCCCGGTGACCCGCGCCACGGCCACCGTGGTGTTCGGTGACGCCGGCACCAACGGCCAGCACGCCTTCTTCCAGCTGCTGCACCAGGGGGTCGACGTGATCCCCGTGGACCTGGTGGGCTTTGCCGCGTCGGACGAGGGTCCGGCGGATATGCAGCGGAAGCTCACCGCCAACCTGCTGGCCCAGGCCGAGGCCCTGATGATCGGCCGCAGCGAGGCCGATGTCCGGGCCGAACTCACGGCAAAGGGCCTCGCGCCGGCCGAGATCGACGTGCTGGCCCCGCAGCGGACCTTCCCCGGCAACCGTCCCACCAGCCTGATCCTGGGCGAGCGCCTGTCCCCGGAAAGCCTCGGAGCCCTGCTGGCCCTCTACGAGCACAAGACCTTCGTGGAAGGGGTGATCTGGGGCATCAACAGCTTCGACCAGTGGGGGGTGGAGCTGGGCAAGACCCTGGCCGTGCGCCTGCTGGACGAGCTGGACGGCGGCCCGCGCCGGGCCCACGACCCCTCGACCACCGCCCTGGTGGCGCGGCTGGCCGGGACCCGCCCCTGACCCCTCCCGAAGCCCCGCCGCGCCCCGGCCGGGAGTGTTTCGAGCCCTTGGTGCACCGCCCGTTGAAGCTTCTGAGCCGCAAACTCCCGGATCTGACCACCCCCGCGCGCCTCGCCCTGCTGGCGGTGCTGGTGGCCGTGGTGGCCAGTGCGGTGTCCTATGCGGACAACATGCGCTGGATGCGCGCCGCGCTCGGGGACACCGACGATGCCACCCGGCTGGTGATGGTGCGCGAGCTGCTGGCCGGGCGCGGCTGGTGGGACCAGCACTGGCTGCGCCTGCAGCCACCGGTGGGGGTGTACATGCACTGGTCGCGGCTGCTGGACGGAGGTCTGGCGGGCCTGACCCTGCTGTTCCGCCTGGTCCTGTCGCCGGCGGACGCCGAATATGCCACGCGGGTCGTGTGGCCGGGCCTGTGGATCATCCCGGCCGCCTGGGCGACCCTGGTCAGCGCCCGGGCCCTGGCGGTCTCCACCGGGCGCCATGACCGGGCCCAGCCGGCGGTGATCGCCACCGTCGTGCTGCTGCTGCTGAACGTGTCCCTCTATGCCTCGCAGTTCCATTCGGGCCGGGTGGACCACCACAATGCCCAGATCGCCCTCACCCTGGTGGCCCTCGCCGGGGCCCTGCAGCCCAGCCATCGCCGGGCCTGGGCGGTGACCGCCGGCGTGGCGGGCGGCGTGGGGCTGGCCATCGGGCTGGAGGCCCTGTTCTTCCAGGTGCTGATCGCCGGATCCATTGCCCTGCGTTTTGTGCTGGACCCCGGGGCCCGGCGCTTCGTCCGCAGCTATGCCGTGGCGCTGGCGGCCGCGACGGTGATCGCCCAGGCGATCCAGACCCCGCCGGACCGCTGGACCGTGTCCGCCTGCGACGCCATCGGCCTCAATCTGGTGGCGGGGGTCGTGATGGGAGCCGCGGTGCTCCTGCCCGGCATGGCCCTGGCCCTTCACCGGGACAGCCGCTTCCGCGTCCTGGCCGTGGGTCTGGCCGGGGCCGCGGCGCTGCTCACCTATCTGGGTCTCGACCCCAACTGCGTGCACGGCCCCTTCGCCGATGTGGATCCCGGCATCCGGGCCATCTGGCTCGACCATGTGAACGAGGTGGCCAACTGGTCGGTGCTGTATCAGCGGGATGCCGGGCGGGCCATGACCCTGGCCGGCGCGGCGGTCATCGGGGTCGTGGCCACCCTCGGCCTTGTGTGGCAGCCCCGCCGCCTGCTGGACGGGGCCTGGTGGACCACCGCGCTCAGCCTCGCCCTGGGCCTGGTGGTCGGGGCCATGGCCGCCCGGATGACGGCCTATGCCCTGTGGTTCGAGATCCCGCCGATCGCCGTGGCTGCTGCCCTTCTGGCCCGGCGCTACGAGGGCGGACTGGCCAGCTTTGCCGCCGTCGGCGCCGCCATGCTGCTGACCCCCGACGGCTGGGGTGCCATGGCCCAGATCGGGGCCAGCCGCCTGGCGGCGCTGCAGACCCCGCCCCCCCCTGCCGTCGCCGCGCACACCCCCGCCGGGACGGGCCCCGCCCGCAAGATGGCCACCCGCAAGGTGGCCGCTCCGGCCCGACCGCCCCGGGACTACTGCCTGAATGCCGCCTCCTATGACGTGCTGGCCAGGGCCCCGAAGGGCCTGACCGTGAGCGAGATCGATCTTGGTCCCTTCGTCATGGCCCATACCCCGTCCTCGAGCCTCTCGGGCCCCTATCACCGGCTGAGCTGGGGGATCATGGCGGCGCGGAGTGTGCTGGCCGCCCGGGGGGACGCGGCCTATGACCGGGCCCGGGCGCTCGGGGTCACCTATGTGCTGGAGTGCCCGGTCCATCACCGAAATGCCGACCGGCGGGGCCTCGCGCCGGACGCCCTGCAGGCCCGGCTGGACCGCAGCGCCGCCCCGGACTGGCTGGAGCCCATGACCGCCCTCGATGCGCCGGTGGTGGTCTACCGGGTCCGCGCGCCCCGGAAGACCCAGTAGCGGGACAGGGCAAACAGGGTGACCGTATAGGTGCCCATGGCGCAGAGCTGGGCCACGGCCCGGGCGAGGTCCCCCGACGGCAGGAGGGCCCGCAGCCCCTGCAGCACCCCGAGGTTCAGGCCGTAGCAGAAGGCCACCGCCGCCAGATACCGGGGCCCGGTCGCGGCGACACCCGCCCGGGACCGGAACACGAAGCCCCGGTTCAGCAGGAAGCCCACGGCAAACCCCACCCCGTAGCCAGCAGCATTGGCCACCACCGGCGAGGCCTTCAGCCCGAACTCCACGATGAGGATCACGGCCAGCCCGACGCCGGTATTGACCGCCCCCACAAGTCCATAGCGGACCAGAAGGCCGATCAGAGGTGAGGACGAAGGCGCACCCATGCCCGGATCAGGCCTGGGCGACGGTGTAGTACTGGGCCCCCACGGGCAGGGCGCTCATGGCCGGCTCCAGGGGCCGGAGCGCCCGCAGCGGGCCGGGGAAGAAGCCCGTATAGCGGGTCTCCACCCGGACGAAGCCCGCGTCCCTCTGAAGCCGGGCCAGGGTCGGGGCGGGGATCAGCACGGCATTCTCGTCGAAGGGACAGGTGGCCACGATGTAGCGGGTCACCGGGTTGACGGGATTGTGCTCGAAGATCACCAGCCGCCCGCCGGGCCGCAGGAGGCCGCGCAGCTGGGCGAACAGGCGGATGTGCTCCCCGGCGTCGATATGGTGGAAGACACAGGCGGAGAAGATCAGGTCCTGGCTGGCCTCCGCCACGGGGATGTCCGCCCCGTCATAGGGCACCAGGGTGGCGATGCCGGGGAAGCGGCCTTCGGCAATGGCAAGGCTCTTGTGGCTCACATCCAGCCCGGTGAGGGCCGCGCCGGGGAAGGCGGCATGCAGATGCGGCAGGCTGGCGCCGATGCCGCAGCCGAAGTCCAGCACCGCGGCAGGCTCCGCCAGACCCTGGCGGGTCCACAGGCGGCGCAGCTCCTCGAGCTTGTAGCGGGCGAAATAGTCCGGGGCCTCGCCGGAGATCTTCAGATTGTCCGTATGGGTCGCGAGATATTCCTCGGCGAACTTGTCGAATTCGGCTGCGTCCATCAGTCCCGGGCCTCCGGCGGGGGGGAGCGGACGGCGATCTCGTCGATCATGTAGAGGGGCCGTCCCTTGGACTGCATGTAGGTGCGGCCGAGATATTCGCCGAATATGGCCAGACAGGCGAGCTGGGCGGTGGAGAAGAACACCACGATCAGCGCAAGACTGGTCCAGCCCGGCGTCGCCGAATGGGTGAGGAAGCCCCACAGCACATAGACCAGCAGTCCCGCCGCCACCACCAGACCGAAGCCCGCCAGCACCATGGCCAGGCGCAAGGGGGCGGTGGAAAAACCGGTCAGGCCGTCGATGGCCAGCCGGACCATGCGCCGCAGCGTATAGTTCGTCTGCCCCGCCAGCCGCGGATCCCGGTCGTACAGCAGCTCGGTCTGCCGACCGCCCAGCCAGGCCACCATGCCGCGGATGAAGCGGTCCCGCTCGGGCATGGCATTCAGCCGGTCGACGATCCGCCGGGACATCAGCCGGAAATCTCCGGTGTCGAGGGGGATCTCCGTCTCGGTCAGGGCGGCCAGCGTGCGATAGAAGGCCGAGGCCGTGGCCCGCTTGAAGATGCTCTCCCCCGCCCGCTGGCGGCGACGGCCGAACACCACGTCATGGCCGGCGTCGAGGCGCGCGATCATCTCGCCCACCAGTTCCGGCGGGTCCTGCAGGTCGGCATCGATCACCAGGATCCGGCGGCCCCGCACAAGGGACAGGCCCGCCGTCACGGCCAGTTGGTGCCCATGGTTGCGCGACAGGCGGACTCCCACGATCCGGGGATGGTCCGACGCCAGGCCGCAGATCACGCTCCAGGTCCGGTCGCGGGAGCCGTCATCGACGAGGATCAACTCATAGTCGGTCCCCGTCACGGCCTCGGCCGCGGCGGTCATGCGGGCGACGAAGGCGGCCAGTCCGGCCGCCTCGTTGTAGCAGGGGGCGACGATGGTCAGGGCGAGCATGTCGGTCATGGGCGCCACCCCCGGGCGCAAGCGATCACGCCGATCCGGCCCTTCGCGTAGTTGCGGCAGCCGAAGGCCGGATCCAGGTCGGAGATGCGGGGCGGAAAGCGGGTTGCCGCCGTCCCGCGGACGTTGGTGTCATAGAGCCACAGGATCACGCTGTCCGGCTTCCTCGCAGACTGGACGAGCCGGGGATTCGGGTCCTCGTCAGGGCCCACCATCACCGGGATGACCGTCGCTGTCGACCCGGCGCGATGAAGGAAGGCCCCGCCGAACATGACGTACTGGCTGGGCTGCTCCACCCGCTGGGCCGGGTGATCCCAGAGGAAGACCAGCCGGGCCGGATGGGTGGCCATCAGGTCGCGGCTGGCCGCCTGGAAGCTGTAGGGGTGGCTGAGACGACCGGCCACCTCGCTGGTCCACTGGGCGCTGAGCACGGTGGCCATCAGCATCAGCCCGGTCACCGCACCGGAGAAGCCCGGGACGAGGGCCCGGGCGCCCAGCACCAGCAGCAGGGCGGTCCCCGGAGCGAACGGGGTCAGATAGCGCAGGGAAAAGCTCGGTCGCAGGGCTCCGATGGACAGCATGACCACCGCGGCCAGACCCGTGGCCAGGACCGCCAGCCACGGCCAAGGCGGGCCGGCGGCCACGGCCTGGCCCTGACCGAGACGGCCGGCCGCGCGCAGCAGCCCGGCCACGGACAGGATACAAAGCCAGCCCGAATGGGTCAGATAGAGAAGCGCCGCCCCCACGGTCGCCCAGGTCACCGGCGGGTACCAGGCCACATCCGGCCGGGCGAACTGGGCCAGCCGGGGGGCGTGCCACAGGCCCACCGCCAGCACCGGCAGGGCCAGCAGCGCCGCCGGCCAGAGCCTCACGGCCCGCCCCCGATGGGTGGCCAGCAGCACCAGTCCCTGGGCGATCCCCAGCACGGCCGCCTGGTAATGCGTCAGCACCACCAGGCCCGCGAGACCGACAAAGACCGCGGCACGAGCGCGCTCCGGCCGCCGGATCAGGTCGAGGAACACCAGGGTCTGGGCGGTGGCCAGGACCAGCAGCAGGGCATAGCCCCGGGCCTCCCCCGCCTGCAGCAGACCCTCGGGCCAGACGGTCAGGAGGGTGGCCACGGCCAGCCGGTCATCGACACGCAGGCCGTCGCCCCGCCAGCCGGCCACCAGCAGCGGTGTCGCCAGGCTGAACAGGAGGGATGGCACCCGCAGGGCGGTGTCGGAGGTCCCCGCCAGCTGGGCCCAGCCATGGATCAGCAGGGGATAGAGGGGGGCATTGGCGTCCAGCCAGACCTGCTGCAGGGTCGTGCCCCAGTCGGGCAGTCCGGCAATCCCCAGGGTCCAGGCCTCGTCGAGCCACAGGCTCCGGTCGGGGGCCAGCACGAACCGGGCATAGACCGAGATCGCGAAGGCGACGGCAAAGATCCCCAGGGTGGGGCGGTCAGCCTTGACCAGATCCGTCGTGCGCCACAGGCGGACCCCTCGCCGAAGCGGCGGCAACGGGGATCGACGGGACGCCGCCGTCACCGCCCCAGCCGGGCACACAGCCGGTCCACCGGGGCGGAGCGGGGGGCGAACACATAGTCGGGGCGGGTCACGGTCACCGGTCCGACGCCCGCGGCGGCAAGCGCCCCGGCCACGTCGAACAGGTCCGCGCCCTGCACCAGCATGCCATCGGGGCGCAGGGCCGCATCCGGGCCCGCCCACGGGGCCACGGCGCCGGCGGCGGCGGCGGACTGGGCCAGCGGCCAGCCCAGGGCGCACAGCTGCCGCCCGGCGGCCCGGCCCTCGATCCCCGACATCAGCCGGTTGAGGCTGGCGATCTGGCCCTCGGTCCAGGTGGCGGTGAGGCTGGCGGCCAGCTGGGCCTGGCTGCGCAGGATCACCCCGTCACCGAGGATCTTCAGATTGTTGGCCGCGAGCGTCGCGCCGCTGGAGGTGATGTCCACCACCAGTTCCGCGACCCCCGCCGCCGGGGCCCCTTCCGTGGCGCCGAGGCTCTCGACGATGCGGTAATCAGCCACCCCGTGCGCGGCGAAGAAGGCCCGGGTCTGCACGTGATACTTGGTGGCCACGCGCATCCGGCGACCGTTGCGGGCCAGATAGGCATGGGCCACCTCGTCCACATCGGCCATGGTCTCCACGTCGATCCAGCTCTGCGGCGCGGCCACCACCAGGTCGGCCCGGCCAAAGCCCAGGGGCCGCAGCAAGACCACCCGGGCGTCCACGTCCCCGCCGCGCTCCCGCAGCAGGTCCTCCCCCGTCAGACCGAGGTGCACGTCACCGGAGTCCAGGGACTGGGCGATGTCGGAGGCGGACAGGAGCCGCACCTCCGCGTCCGGCAGGCCGTGCAGCCGGGCGCGATAGCCCCGGTCGCCACCGACCGTCTCCAGCCGGAAGCCGCAGTCCGACAGCCAGGCCTCGGTCTGTTCCTTCAGCCGACCCTTGGACGGCAGGGCGAGGATCAGGGGCGCGGTCATGCGCCACCTCCGGCCACCGCCCGACCGGGACGGACCATGCAGCCCACGGCCCCCCGTGCGCCGCCGAAGCGGGCGGGCAGGGCGTCATAGCGCCCGCCGGCCGCCACCGGCTGTTCCGCGCCGAGCGCCGCGCTGCGGACCTCGAACAGCATGCCGTCATAATAGCCGAAGGGCCGGACGAAGGCCGTGGCCAGGGTGACCGCACCCACGGGCACGCCCGCATCCGCCAGCGCCGCGAGTCTTCGCCGCCAGCCGTCCAGCAGCGGCGTCACGGCCGACCCCGACGGACCGGCCAGACCGGCGATCTCGTCCAGGGCGGTCTGTGGCGGACCGGCAATGGTCAGGAAGGACTCGATGCGCGACACCTCCGACGGGGTCAGGCCCGGTGCCCGCGCCGCCTCGGCCCGGGCGGTGAGGCGGTGGACGATCTCCGCGGCGGAGCGGCCGCCCACGGGCTGGATGCCGGACATGCGCCAGACCTCCTCGAGCAGGTCCGTGGCTTCGGTCTCCGACAGGCCGGACAACAGGTCCGCCAGCCGGGCATGGCGGCTGTCATCGGCGGCGGGTTCGCGCCCGAGCGCCAGGGCCAGGGCCCGGGGACTGCTCAAGGCCCGCTCGAGCCGAAGGGCCGCCGAGGGGGCCACGTCCAGGGCCTGCAGGAAGCCCCGGAACAGGCCGGGATCCCCCAGCAGCAGGGACAGGTCCGACCGCCCGCCCGCCGCCGCAGCGGTCCAGGCCAGGGCTGCGATCCGGGCGTCATCGGCATAGGGATCCGTCCCCGCACCGAACAGCTCCGCCCCGATCTGCAGGAATTCGGAGGCCTGACGGTCCCCGCGTTCGGGGGCCAGGAAGGCCTTGCCCTCATAGACATAGCGCCCCGTCCCGGCGCCCGAGGCAATGTGCGACTGGACCACGGGAATGGTGAAGTCCGGGCGCAGGGCCTGCTCGTCTGCGCTCTCGCTCTGCACCACGAACAGGCGGGCGCGCAGACCCTCCCCCGCCAGATCCAGCAGGAGGCTGAGCGGCTGCAGCACCGGCGCGTCCACCCGCACGCCGCCAAAGGCCGTGAACGGCGCCCGGATGGCGGCCAGTTGCTCCGCAGACAGGGCCGGTTCGGCGATCAGCACCGTCAGCCCTTCAGGATCCGCTGGACGAAGGCGATCATCTCCCCCCGGGGGACGGTCGCCTGCCCCGGTCGGGCGGCGCGCCAGGTCTCGTTGTCCTGCACCCCGGCGGCCAGGCTGCGGCCGAGGTCGAGGTCCTTGATGGTCACCGTGCCCGCCGCGATCTCGTCGCCGCCCAGCATGATCACGGCCGGGGACATCCGCCGGTCGGCATACTTCATCTGCGCCTTCATGCCCGAAGTGCCGAGATAGACCTCCGCGGCGATGCCCGCGGCCCGGAGCTCCCCGGCCACCTGGAAATACTGGGGCATGTGGGCCCCGTCGAACACGATCACCACCACCGGGCCGCGCACCGCCTCCGCCGCCGCCTGTCCCGCGGCCCGCAGCGCCGCCGCCAGACGGCTGACACCGAAGGAAAAGCCCGTGGCCGGGACCGGCTCGCCGGTGAAGCGTGCCACGAGGTCGTCATAGCGTCCGCCCCCGCCGATGGAGCCGAAGCGCACCCGCTCCCCCCGCTCGTCCAGGGTGTCCAGCAGGATCTCCGCCTCGAACACCGCGCCGGTGTAGTATTCCAGGCCGCGCACGATGGACGGCTCGAACAGGGCCTGATCGTCGGCAACGCCCAGGCTGGTGAGGGCCGCGTCGATCCGCGCCAGATCCTCGAGCCCGGCATCCCCCTCGGCCGAGCCGCCGATGAGGCCGGCGATGCGGGCCAGCGTTTCCGACCGGCTTCCGCCGCCGGCCGCCACGAACTGCAGCACGGCCTCGGCCGCGGCAGCCTGCAGGCCTGCGCCCTTGGTGAAGGCCCCGGACTCGTCCTTGCGGCCCTCGCCCAGCAACAGGCGCACCCCGTCCGCCCCCAGACGGTCCAGCTTGTCCACGGCCCGCAGCACGGCCAGCTTCTGCCCCGCCGCCGTCACCCCGGTGGCCTCCAGCAGGCCGTTCAGCAGCTTGCGATTGTTGATCTTGAGGGCGGCGGTACCGCGCGGCAGGCCCGCGGCCTCCAGGCCGGCCACGGCCAGGGCGATGATCTCCGCATCCGCCTCGGGGCGGGCGCTGCCCACCGTGTCGGCATCGCACTGGATGAATTCGCGGAAGCGGCCGGGGCCGGGCTTCTCGTTGCGCCAGACGGGTCCGAAGGCATAGCGGCGGAACGGCTTGGGCAGGGTCTCCCAGTGCTGGGCGGCGAAGCGGGCCAGCGGCGCGGTGAGGTCATAACGCAGGGCCATCCACTGCTCGTCGTCATCCTGGACGGCGAAGACACCCTCGTTCGGCCGGTCGCTGTCCGGCAGGAACTTGCCCAGCGCATCGGCATATTCGAAGGCCGAGGTGTCCAGCGCCTCGAACCCGTAAGACTCATAGACCGCCGAGACCCGGGCCAGCAGGCTCCGCTCCGCCCGCAGGTCCCGGGCGCGGCGATCCTGGAACCCCCGCGGGGCGCGGGCTTCGGGACGGAAGACTTCGGTGTCGGTCATGGGCTCACAAAACGGCTGGAGGCTGCGCGGGAGTAGCGGATCAGGCCCGGCGAAGCAACGGATGCCGCCGCCAGCCACGGGATTACCCCCTTGGCGAACGGCCGGATTTGCGCTTTACGGAGGCCTCACGCGATCGTGACCCTGAATCGCGCGTGGCGTATCCGCGCCCTGGACAGACGCTATGACCGACCGAGACCAGGCTGTGAGGGGAGCGGACCGACTGCTCCTCCGCGTACCGGACGGCCTGTTCCGGTTCCTGGGGGTCGGGTTCGGCGGTCTGGCGGTGGACCAGTCGGTGCTGTGGGTCTCCGAGCATCTGGGCGTGCCCTTTGCCGCCGCCCGGGCCCTGGCCCCCGCGGCCATGCGCAGCCGCCGGTCGGAGAGG
>DAINBM010000013.1:0-15765 GCA_036732965.1 Caulobacteraceae bacterium
GGCCTCCGCCACCACCTCGCCGGTGGCCGGATCCACCAGGATTGCGCCGATCGGGGCCTCTCCGGCATCGGCAGCGGCTTGCGCGAGGGCAAGCGCTCGGCGCATGTTGATTTCATCATGGTCGATCATCGCCGCCAAGGCGCCCCCAAATCCCGTCCGCGTCAAGCGCCCCGCCGTCCGAAGCCGGAAACCGCGGCCGAGGGCACCCCCGCGCCGGAGCGGCCGGAGGGGAACAAGCCGTCGTTTTCGCCCCGCACCGACGCGCTGTTCGCCGAGGCGGCGCGGCTCGCCAAGCTGGATCCCCGGGCCCGCGCCCAGAAGGGGCCCAGGGGCAAGGACGGCCCAGGGAGCGATGAGCGCAAGCCCGCCCCCCCCAGGACGGAGGCGTACAAGCCCCCGTCCCGAAAGTCCTCCTCCCACACGCTCGATGCGCGCAAGTCCCACGACCGGACGTCCGGGCCGCGGCCCGAGCGCCGGGACCGGTCGCCCCCCGCCGTCGCCGCCGTCCCGGCGGAACCGGCCCCCACCCGGCGTCCGGACCCGTCCATCGCCAGCTTCGATTCCCGTCCCTCCGGCCTCGCCGACCAGGCGGTGGGGGAGCGGGTCGCCAAGGCCCTGGCCCGGGCCGGGGTGGCATCCCGCCGGGAGGTGGAACGCTACATCGCCGACGGTCGGGTGGCGGTGAACGGCCGGGTGCTGGACAGCCCCGCGGTGAAGATCGATGCCGGCGACGTGCTGACCGTGGACGGCGCCGTGGTCAACGAGGCCGAACCCACCCGCCTGTGGCGCTACCACAAGCCTGTGGGCCTGCTCACCACCCACCAGGACCCCAACGGCCGCCCCACCGTGTTCGAGAACCTGCCCAGGGAGCTGCCCCGGGTGATCAGTGTCGGCCGCCTCGATCTGGCGTCGGAGGGGCTGTTGCTTCTCACCAATGACGGGGCGCTGGCCCGGGCGCTGGAAATGCCCAAGAGCGGCTGGATCCGTCAGTACCGGGTGCGGGCCTTCGGCCGCACCAGCCAGGTGAAGCTCGACGAGCTGGCCAGGGGCGTGACCGTGGAGGGCGTGGTCTATGGCCCCGTCCATGCCAAGCTCGACAAGGTGGCGCGGACGGAGAGCGTCGGTGGCTCCAATGTCTGGATCACCGTCTCCATCAGCGAGGGCAAGAACCGCGAGGTGCGGCGGGTCCTGGAATCCATCGGCCTGAAGGTGAACCGCCTGATCCGCCTCGCCTACGGCCCCTTTGCCCTGGGCACCCTGCCGGTCAGCGCGGTGGAGGAGGTCGGCCCCCGGGTGATCCGCGAGCTGCTGGCCGACTTCATCGCCGCGGAGAACATGCCGCGGGGCGATCGGCCCGTCGGCCCCGTGCTGATCGCGCCCGGCGCGTCGCGCATCCGCAAGATGCCGGAACGCCCCGGGGCTGTCGCCGCGGCGGCGTCCGGCGAGGGCCGGGCCGCTTCCGTCCCGGCCTCGACCCGGGCCCCCGCCCCGGCCGCCCCCAAGAAGGCCTACAAGGCCGGATGGGCCAAGCCCTCCATCCGCCCCAAGGGCCCGGCCAAGCCCGGCGGCAAGCCCGGTGCCAAGGCCGGGAAACGCCCGCTGAAGCGCCCGTGACCCCCCCGCGCCACGTGGGCATCGTCGCCTGCTCGGCGGAGGGGGCGGCGCTCTGCTACCGGACCTTCTGCACCGAGGCGCCCGCCCGGCTCGGCACCGCCCACGCCCATCCGGAGGTGTCCCTGCACGGGCTGTCCCTCGCCGACCAGATGGCGCGGATACACGCGGACGACTGGGCGGGGCTGGGGGAACTGATGCTGGTCTCCGCCGGCAAGCTGGCGGCCATCGGCGCGCAGGTGCTGATCTGCCCGGACAACACCCTCCACCAGGCGCTCGCCCTGGTCCGCGACCGCTCGCCCCTGCCCTGGCTGCACATTGCCGAGGCGGTGGCCGCGGAGGCCAGGGCCCGGGGCTATCGCCGGGTCGGCCTTCTGGGCACCCGCTGGCTGGTGGAGAGCCGGGTCTATCCCGACGCCCTGGAGGCGGCGGGGATCGACTGGGTCCGACCAGGAGCGGAGGCGCGGGAGGCGATGAACCGCGCGATCATGGACGAGCTGGTCTGCGGCGTGGCGGGTCCCGCGCACACCGCCCTGTTCGCGCGCATTGCGGCGGAGCTGAAGGGGCAGTCCTGCGACGCCGTGGTGATGGGTTGCACGGAGATCCCGCTGGTCTTGTGCGACGCCACCTCGCCCCTGCCCACGCTGGACTCGACCCGGCTGCTGGCCCGGGCAGCGCTCGACTGGTCGTTATCCGGGGCGCACCCGGCAGCGCCGGACGTCGAGGCTCACGGACCCGCATCGTCCTGAGACGGGCAAAGCCCGTCTCGCACGACGCCGTCCGGTGATCCCAGCGCCCACCCCAGGGCCGCCACCCGGGCGGCAGACGCGAGGGGCCGGTCGCCCCGGGTCTCGTCCAGGCGGCGCAGCAGGGCCGATACGGTCCGCGCCTCTGCGGCGGCCATGCGCTCCAGCACCGCCCAGAACTCGGGCTCGAGCGCCACGGAGGTGGGATGTCCGGACAGGGACAGGGATCGTTTGACGAGGCTCATGTCGACATTCATCCACGAAAACTTCACGCAGTCACGGTGGACTCCTGAGATGGCCGCGTTAACCATTCGCCCCTCAACAGCCAATTAGGGGGACTAGACCATGGCCGTCCACGGGGAATTCGATCTGACCGCCACCACGCCCAACGGGCCGCAGACCTCGCACATGTCCGTCGATGTGGACGGAGGCAATCTGACCGGCACCATCTCCGCCAACGGAACGTCCGCGCCGATCACCGACGGCCACGTGTCCGAAGCCGGCGAAATCACCTTCAAGGTCCACCTGACCGATCCGGCCCCGGCCGATGCCGTGTTCGTGGCCAAGTGCGACGACACGGCCTGCTCCACCGTCAGCGGCACGGTCACCGTGCCGGGCGTGGGCTCCTTCCCGCTGACCGGCAAGCGGGCCTGATCGGCGTCAGCCGTCATCCGCCTCAGGCCCGGTGTCACGCCGGGCCTGATCCAGCCTGCAATCGAGCATCTCGGTCCGGGCCTTGTCCAGGGCCTTCTCGGCCGCCGTGCGGCCGAACTTCGCCCGGTTGGCGGCGGCATCGGACCGCTGCTCGGCCCGGCGTTTGGTCTTGCGCGCCTTGTTGAGGTTGACCACGTCGCCCATGTGACCTCCTGATGCGACCGCGCCCCATGGGTTCGCGTGCGTGTCTGCGCAGTCTATCCGAAAATCACCATCACCGCTCGAGGGAGCCTCAGGACCATGGCCATTTCACTCTACGACGTCAGCGTGACGAGCTTCCTTCAGGTGGTGGGCTCGGTCGAGACCATCCTGGCGCGGGGCCTCGCCCACGCGCAGGACAATGCCATCGACCCGGAATCCCTGGTCACCGCCCGCCTGACCCACGACATGCTGCCCCTGGCCTTCCAGGTCCTGTCGGTGGTGCACCACTCCATCCACGCCATCGAGGGCTGCAAGGCCGGCGTGTTCGGCGTGCCGGGTGCCATCGGCGAGCCCACCTTCGCCGACCTGCAGAAGATGGTGGCCGACGCCAAGGCCGCGCTGCAGGCCCTGTCTCCGGACGAGGTGAATGCGCTGGAGGGCAAGACCGTCGTGTTCCGCATGCCGAACTTCGAGCTGCCCTTCACGGCGGAAGGCTTCCTGATGTCCTTCTCCCTGCCCAACCTGCACTTCCACGCCACCACCGCCTACGACATCCTGCGGGCCGGTGGCGCGCCCCTGGGCAAGCGGGACTATCTGGGGGCGATGCGCGTCGCCTCCTGAGGATCCGCGTCCTTCGAGACGGGTCTTGCGGCCCGCCTCGAAGACTGCGCGCCTAGATCGGCATCCGCATGATTTCCTGATAGGCCGCGATGACCTGGTCGCGGACGGCCATGGCGGTCTCGAGACTGGTCTGGGCCGAGGCCACGGCGGTGACCACATCCACCAGTTCGGCCTTGCCGTTGGCGTGGGCGATCATCTGCTTTTCCGCCATCTTGCCGGTCTGGGCGATCTCGTTCATCGCGCCGGTGAGCATGTGACCGAAGTCGAGCCCCCCCGCCGGTGCCGCCGACGAACCGGCCCCCGCCACCTCGGACAGGGACCTGGCGAACTGGGACTGGACCTGGGCATAGGCCTTGGCGGCGGTGAGCGGGGCGGTCATGGCTTAGGGCGTCCCCGCGATCAGCGCTTCAGGAGGTCGAGGGTGCGGCTCTGCATGGAGCGCTGGGTCTCGATCACGTTCAGATTGGCATCATAGGCCCGCTGGGCGGTCTTCATGTCCAGCGCCTCGGTCAGGGGGTCCACGTTCGGCAGCTTCACATAGCCCTTGGCGTCGGCCGCCGGATGGGTGGGGTTATATTCCTGCTTGAACTGCGAGGTGTCGAGGGTCACGCCCGTCATCTTCACGCCCGTGGCGCCGCGCACCACCGGGGTGGGGGTGAAGACCGGGATCTGCCGCCGGTAGGGATCGCCGCCGGGGGTCTGGGCGGTGGAATCGGCATTGGCGATGTTCTCGGCGATCACCCGCATGCGGGCCTGCTCGGCGTGCAGGGCCGAGGCGGCGATGGCCAGGGTCTGGGAGGAGTTGGGTGCGATGCTGTCAGCCAAGGATCGGATCCTGTGTCGTCACGCCTAGCGGCCCGGTGCCCGGGCGGCGGTGCGGAGCAGGGTGAGGGATTGCTGGTAGAAGGCGATGGCGGCCTCGTGATCCACCCGGGCCTCGGTCATCTTGGCCATCTGATCCTCGAGAACCACCTGATTGCCGTCCACCCGGGACTCGGAATCGGGCTTCAGGGTCGCGTGGAACGGGCCCGACGGACCCACCATGTGCCCGGCCCCCGGCAGGGGCAGGGTGACGGACCCCGAACCCGACGGCCCCCCGTCCGTCCCTGCGCTCCCCGTGCCGAGGCTGGCCATGCTGCGGGAGCCGCCGATGACGCTGTGCCCCGCCGGGGCCAGCTGCATCACCTGCTGCAGGGACCGGTCGAAGCTGAACGGTGCCAGCTCCGACGGCGTGTAGTTGGGGGTATCGGCATTGGCCACGTTCTGGGCGATCAGGCGCTGACGCTCCGCCGAATAGTCCAGCTTGGCCTTCAGCACCTGGAATACGGCGATGTCTTCAAGGACGGGCATGGGCGGAACCTTTCCGGGCGGTCGATTCGTTCCCCGGCTGGGAAGACTTTGCCCAGCGCATGGTTAACGGGGCGTTAGACCGGCCTCGCGGAGCAGGGGCGAATCGGGGCACCCCATGGGGGTTCAGCCGTCCTGCGAGTGCCCGCCCATGTTCATGGATCTGCTGCGCGCCCTGTTCGCCCTGGCCCTGACCCTCGGTCTGTTCGGGCTCGGGGTCTATGCCGTGCGCCGCTGGGGGCCCAAGGGGCTGCTGCAGCTGCAGGTGGGCGTGGACCGCCGCCTGAGCATCGTGGAGACCCTGAACCTCGACGCCACTCGGCGGCTGGTGCTGGTGCGCTGCGACGGCCGGGAACGCCTGATCCTGCTGGGCGAGGGCCGGGAACTCCCGGCCGTTGCCCAGAAAATCGAGAGCTGACAACATGTTGCGTTCGATAACATCCGGGCTGAAGGCCATGACGCGGGAGGATTGGCGCCGCGCGGCGGGGCTGGCCCTGCTGGCCACCCTGTCGGCCGTGGTCTGGCCGAACCTGGCGCTGGCCCAGTCGCTGAACGTGAACCTGGGCTCCGGCAGCGGGCTGACGGACCGGGTGGTGCAGCTGGTGGCGCTGATGACAGTGCTGTCGCTGGCGCCGTCCATCGTCATGATGACCACGTCCTTCGTGCGGATCGTGGTGGTGCTGTCGCTGCTGCGCACAGCCCTCGGAACCCAGCAGTCGCCGCCCAATGCGGTCATCATCAGCCTCGCCCTGTTCCTCAGCGCCATTGTCATGACGCCGACCTTCAACGCGAGCTACGCTGCAGGAATCAAGCCACTGATGGACCACCGGATGGAGCTGCCCCAGGCCTTCGATGCGGCCTCGGGTCCGGTGAAGGCCTTCATGCTGCACCAGGTGGACCGGGATGATCTGGGCCTGTTCATCAAGCTGTCCAAGATCCCGAAGCCGGCCAAGGCCATGGCCACGCCGCTGCAGGTGGTGATCCCCGCCTACATGATCTCGGAGCTGAAGCGGGCCTTCCAGATCGGCTTCCTGCTGTTCATTCCCTTCCTGGTGATCGACCTGGTGGTGGCCAGCGTGCTGCTGTCCATGGGCATGATGATGCTGCCACCGGTGACGGTGTCACTGCCCTTCAAGCTGATCTTCTTCGTGCTGGTGGACGGCTGGCGGCTGGTGGCCGGATCCCTGGTGGAGAGCTTCCAGCACGGGGGCGGGGTGATCTGAGACGCGGGCTGCAGGGGTCACCGTGGCGCCATGTATTGAGCTCCAACCCCCGCGTCATCCTGAGGAGGGCCGAAGGCCCGTCTCGAAGGACGCAGGCCCCTACCCCCGGTCGTTGGCGGTCTGCAGGCACATCGGGTCGCGCTCGCCCCGGCGGCGGCGGAGAGGGGTCAGGACCAGCGGGGCCGACTGGTCGGACAACCGGGCCTCCAGCCGGTCGCGTTCCAGCAGGAGGGTGTTGGCCAGGCTGAGAAGCAGGGCCTGGGCCGGACGGACCGCCGCGGGACGGATCGGGGCCTGGCGGTCGATCACCTCGCGCAGCACCTCTGCGGCCTGTTCGGCGGCGGCCAGGTCCTCTGGGCCGGGCACATCGGAGAATTCGGCCTCGATCTCGGGACCGACGGCCTCCAGCGGTTGCAGCCGGCGCAGGCGGGTCGGCCGGGGCGCGGTCAGGTCGATGGGCTCGGGGAACAGGTCGAAGATCTCGGGGGTGGACGGCGGGTGAGGAGCCTCCGGCACGCCCTCGGGAACGCCTTTGGGGCGACGGCCGAAGGGGCGCGCCCGGTTGGCCGGACTGAGGGGCACGACCACCGGGGGCCAGTCCGGCGGGTCCATGGCGCTCTCGCCGGGCTCAAGGGGCGCGGTCTCGAGACCCGCCCACTCGAACAGGCCCGGGCCCAGAGGCTCTGCTCCGGTCCGGCGCGGCGATTTGCGGCGATCGACGCCGGCGGCCTCGCGCATCTGCCGCCTCAGGGCCTGAAGGTCGAACTCGTCATCCACGCGCAGGGTCCTGTCGCGACGCGGCGCGGGACACCGCAACCGCCGGTCAACGTCCCCAGACTGAACACGCAGAAGTTCAACAACCGGTGAATGCCGGGCCCGTTCGCCCTAGCCCGCCGCGACCCGGTCGCCCGTCAGCATCTCCACGACCCGGCCCCGGGTCCGGACACTCAGTACGATCAGATAGACGGTGAGGAAGCTCGACCCCAGGAAGACGGCGAGCACGGCAAGGCCCAGCCCGGCCGGCGAGAAGCGATGTCGCCAGGCCACCCACAGGGCCGACAGGGACAGCATGAACAGGAAATCCAGATTGAACTGCCCCGGCCAGCCCATCCGGCCGATGTCGCCGAAGAACACCGGGAGCAGGTCGGGGCCGGACCCGATCATCACCCTGGCCGTATAGGCCGCCAGCACGGCAAGCATCAGCCCGAGGCCGATCCGGAACAGGGTCATGGTGTCGTCTTCCCTTGATGAACGCCGCGATCCTGAGGCACAGCGGGCTGCGCAGCAATTACCTGCAAGGTCATTGAACTCGGCCCGCCGATCCCCGACCCTTTTCCCCTGGCGGAGACCCCACCCATGACCCCGACCCGCAAGCCCCCTCAAACATCGGCCGCAGCGCGGCACCTCCGCCCCGTCGATGGCTTCGCCGGTCTGTTGCGGGCGTGGCGGATGCGGCGGCGCCTGTCGCAGCTGGATCTTGCCCTCACCTCCGGCGTCTCCCAGCGGCATGTGAGCTTTCTCGAGTCCGGCCGGGCCCGTCCCAGCCGGGCCATGGTCCTGCAATTGAGCGAGGCGCTGGAGGTGCCGCTCCGGGACCGCAACGCCTGGCTGACCGCGGCGGGCTTTGCGCCGGTCTACTCCAGCCGGGCGCTGGAGGATCCGCAGATGGCGCAGGTGATGGGGGCAGTGTCGATGATGCTGACCGCCCATGCCCCCTTCCCCGCCGTGGCGCTGGACCGGGCGTGGAACGTGGTCATGGCCAATGCCCCCTTCGACCGGCTGGGAGCGATGCTGGGACCCGACGTCTGGACCCGGGTCGGCGGCGACCGGCCGAACCTGATGCGGCTGTTCTTCCATCCGGACGGCATCCGCAGCCGGGTGGTCAACTGGCGGGAGATCGGTCCGCTGATGTGGCGCCGCGCCCAGAGGGAGGCGGACGCCGTCGGTGGCCAGGCGGCCCGCGCCCTTCTCGACGAGCTGGCCCCCCTGCAGGATGCGGACATGCTGTGGTCTCCTGCCGACACGGCTCTCGTGCCCGTGCTGCCCTTCGCGCTGGAGGTCGAGGGCCTGCGCCTGTCCATGTTCGCCGTGGTGGCCACCTTCGGCACGGCCCAGGATGTGACCGCCGACGAGCTGCGGATCGAGACCCTGTTTCCCGCCGATGCCGCCACCGAGGCCCTGTTTCGCGGGACCACCGCCGCGGTTTGATGACCTTTGGGGTAATTGCCGCGCGGTCACGGATGCGGAAAGCTTCAATCCTCAAACGGAGCCTGACGCCATGACCGACCCTGCCGCCTCCCCCCTCGAGATCGTCCGCGCCTTCCTCTCCCGGATGGAGGTGCTCGACTACGACGGAGCGGCCCCCCTGCTGGCCGCGGACGTGACCTACATCAACCCGCCGCCCATCGGGGCCGTGCAGGGCCCGGCCGGTGTCCGCGCCGTGCTGGAGCCCTTCTTCGCCCCGACCCTGGAGAACGAGTTCCGCATCCTGCGGCAGGCGACGGACGGCCCCGTGGTGCTCGTCGAGCGGCTGGACCGCCACCGCCTGGCGGACAAGTGGGTGGAACTGCCGGTCACTGGCGTGTTCGAAGTGCAGGACGGGCGGATCACCTACTGGCGGGACTATTTCGATGCCGCCACCATTCTCACCCAGTGGCCCCAGGCCGGGGGGGCGGCTTGACCCGCCTCGACCTGCATCGCGCCTGGCTCCATGTCACCGCCATCGTGGTGGGCTCCTTCGGCCCGGTGTTCTTCCTGGGGAGCATGATCCCCACCTCTGTCCCGGCCCGGTGGACGCTGGACCTGCTGGCCTGGCGGCTGGACCGGCCGTCGAGCTTCGAGGCCGCCAATCTGCGGCTGCTGTCGGCCCTGACCGGCGGTTTCCTGCTGGGCTGGGGGGTGATGATCTGGTGTCTGGCCCGCTGGGTTCACCCCCTGGCCCCGGAGCCGGTCCGCCGCGCGGTGCTCACCGGCACCCTGGCCTGGTTCCTGCTGGACAGCACGGGGTCGGTCGCGTCCGGACACCCGTCCAATGCGGTGTTCAACCTGATCGTGCTGCTGCTGGCCGTCGGGCCACTGTGGCGGAGGGCGTGACGCTGTGCGGGGTTCGAGACGGCCCTTCGGGCCTCCTCACCCTGACGATTGTTGTTGATGTTCTCCAACCGTCGTCATCCTGAGGAGGGCGAAGCCCGTCTCGAAGGACGCAGACCCCCTAGTCCTCGCCGGGATGCCCCATCATGCCGTGACCCATGCGGCCGCCCATGCCGTGCATGTGGGTCTGCGCCATCAGGTCGAAGGCCTTCTGCTGGGCGGGGGTCAGGGCGGCATAGAAGGTCTTCACCGCCGCGGCATGCCTTTCCATGGCGGCCAGGCGTTCCCGGGCCCGGGCAATCATGTGGTCCAGCTTGTCCGGCGTCGTCCGGGCGGCCATGCCATCGTGCGGTGCGGCCATGTGCGCCTGCGGGTCACCGGCCGGCGGCTGCATGGACGCCACGAAGGCCTGCAAGGCACCATCCTGGTCGGGGCGCAGCTGCAGGGCGGTGCGCAACTGCGTCGCCATCTTCGCCGGATCGGGCCTGTGCGGCCCCCACTCATGCGGACCGCCGATGGCATGGCCCGCGCCATGTTCCGGCGGGGGCGGCGGGGGGGCGGGCTGGGCGAAGGCGGTCCCGGCGAGAAGGGTCGCGGCGGCGAGAAGGGAGAGGCGTGCGCGCATCGGTTCTGGGTCCTTTTGAACGTCCCGGTCCGGGGCTTCTACACCCGCAATGTCGCTCGTGAATGTCACCGGCGCCGCAATCACGCCACACCCGCCCCGGCCACAACGCGAAACGGCGGAGCGCTGGGCGCTCCGCCGTCGGAAACTCTCGCCGTCAGGGACGGAAGGCTCAGCCTTCCGAGGCTTCCGGCTTGGCCACCGAGCGCTGACGCTCGGCGATGCGGGCCGACTTGCCGCGACGGTCGCGCAGATAATAGAGCTTGGCGCGCCGGACGACACCGCGACGCTTCACCTCGATGGATTCGATCATCGGGGACAGGGTCGGGAACAGACGCTCCACCCCTTCGCCGAAGCTGATCTTGCGGACGGTGAAGCTCTCGTGCAGGCCGCCACCGGAGCGGGCGATGCAGACGCCTTCGAAGGCCTGAACGCGTTCGCGCTCGCCTTCCTTGATGCGCACGTTCACGCGCAGGGTATCGCCGGGTTCGAATTCCGGCACGCCGCGCAGGGCCAGAAGGCGCGCGGATTCTTCTTTCTCGAGTTGCTCGATCACGTTCATGGTCTACTCCTTCGGGGCTTGAACGCCCTTTGCCTGTAATTTGGCGAGATGCTCGGCCCAGAGATCCGGGCGTCGCTCCCGCGTGGTCGTCTCACGCTGCGAACGTCTCCACCGGGCGATCTCGCCATGGTGGCCGGAGCGCAGCACCTCCGGTATCTCCAGCCCCTCGAACACCTGCGGCCGCGTGTACTGCGGGTGTTCCAGAAGCCCGTCCTCGAAACTCTCCTCCTGGGTGCTGCCGGCGTTTCCCAGGACACCGGGAACCAGCCGCACACAGGCCTCGACCGTCACCATGGCCGCCGCCTCGCCCCCGGCGAGGACCGCGTCGCCCACGGAAATCTCCGTGAACCCCCGGGCGTCGAGCACCCGCTGGTCCACCCCCTCGAACCGGCCGCAGAGCACGACCAGTCCCGACCCGGCTGACCAGTCCCGCACCCGGGCCTGGGTCAGCTTGCGACCCCTGGCGCTCATGTACAAAAGCGACCGGTCGCCGACCTCGACACTATCGAGAGCCGCGGCGATCACGTCCGCCTTGAGCACCTGCCCCGGGCCGCCCCCGGCAGGGGTGTCGTCGAGGAAGCCGCGCTTATGACCGGAAAAGTCCCGAATGTCCACAAGCTCCAGCGACCACAGCCCTGCCTCCCGCCAGGCCGTGCCGATCAGCGAGGCCCCCAGCGCACCGGGAAAGGCCTCCGGCGCCATGGTCAGGATGGTCACCCTGAAGGTCATTCCGGACCCTCGTCCCCCGGCCCGTCGGCGAGGATCTCCGGCAGACGCACCGCCACCACATGGCCGTCGGCGATCTTCACCTCCGGCACGGCCTCGCGGGTGAAGGGCTGCATCCAGGTGGCGCGCCCCCCGCCGGGGTCGATTTCCAGGATGTCGCCCGCGCCGAAGTCATGCACGGCCTTGATCCGGCCGAGGCTCTCGCCCTCGGCAGACCGCACGGCGAGCCCGATCAGGTCGGCGAGGTAGTATTCCTCCTCCTCCGGTTCGGGCAGGGCCGCGCGGGGCACGAACAGGCTAAGGCCGCGGAGGGCATCCGCGGCCTCCTTGTTGTCCAGCTCCGCCACCCGGCAGATGAGGGCATCCTTCACCGGCCGCCCCCCCAGCACGGTGAGGCCGGGGGATCCGTCCTCCCGCAACAGGGTGCGGTAGCCGGCCAGCGCCACGGGATCGGCGGTGTAGGCGGTGAGGCGGACCTCCCCCTTCACGCCGAAGGCGCCGGCCACACGACCGACCAGGATCAGCCGCTCTGAAGCCAAGACCGGCCTCAGCCTTCCGCGGAGGCGTCTTCGGCGGCGGGTTCTTCGGCCGCCGGGGCCTCGGCTTCCACCACGGCGTCCGGCTCAGCTTCCGGCTCGGGGGCCGGGGCAGCGGCGGCGGCGGCGGCGGCTTCAGCGGCTTCGGCCCGGGCGGCAGCTTCCGCCTCGAGACGGTCGGCTTCCTTCTGGGCCTTCTCGGCGGCGCGTTCCTGGGCCTTCTTGCCCGGGACGGCCTTCTTCGGGTTGTTGCCGTGCGCCCATTCGACGAGGCCGGCCTGCGACAGGAAGCGGGCCACGCGGTCGGTGGGCTGGGCCCCCTTGCGGATCCATTCCTGGATGGTCTCGATCTTCAGGGTCACCCGGGTCGGGTCGTCACGCTTCAGCAGCGGGTTGTAGGTGCCCACCTTCTCGATGAAGCGGCCGTCGCGGGGGGAGTGGCTGTCGGCCACGACGATCGAATAGTAGGGACGCTTCTTGGTGCCGCCACGGGCCAGTCGGATCTTCAGCATTTCGTTGTCTTTCTTCAGGTTTTCAGGTTTTTCAGGTTATTCAGGAAAGATCGGGGTCTATTTCTTCTTGAAGCCGGGGAAGCCCCCCAGCCCGGGGAGTCCGCCGCCGCCGGAGGCGGGCGGCTTGCCCGCCCCCAGCGTCTTCAGCTTGTCGAGATCGGGGCCGCTGAGACCCCGGGTGAGCTCGGGGGGCAGGCCCATGCCGGGGGGCAGGGCTCCACCGCCGGGACCGCCCATGCCGCCGCCGGGCATACCGGGCATGCCGCCCATCATGGCGGCCATCCTGGCCATGCCCTTGCCGCCGTCGCGGCTCATCATCTTGAACATGTCGGCCATCTGCCGGTGCTGCTTCAGCAGCCGGTTCACCTCGGCCACGTCCACCCCCGCCCCCTTGGCGATGCGGCGCTTGCGGCTGGCGGCGAGGATGTCGGGCTTCTTGCGCTCGAGCTTGGTCATGGAGGAGATGATCGCCTCCTGCCGCTTGAAGGCCCGGTCGTCGATGCCGCTCTCGGCGATCTGCTTCTTGACCTTCTGCACGCCGGGCAGCATGCCGAGGATGCCCTGCATGCCCCCCATGCGCTGCATCTGGCGCAGCTGCTCGGCCAGGTCGTCGAGGTCGAACTGACCCTTGGCCATCTTGCGGGCCATCTTCTCGGCCTGGCCGCGGTCGATCTCCGCCGCCGCCCGCTCCACCAGCGCCACCACGTCCCCGGCCCCGAGGATGCGGCCGGCCACCCGGCGGGCGTCGAACAGCTCCAGGGCGTCGATCTTCTCCCCCGCGCCGAGGAACTTGATGGGCAGGCCGGTCACCGCGCGCATGGACAGCGCCGCGCCGCCGCGGCCGTCGCCGTCGGTCCGGGTCAGGACCAGACCGGTGAGGGGCAGGCGCTCGTGGAACGCCTTGGCCGTGCGCACGGCGTCCTGGCCGGTGAGGCTGTCGGCCACCAGCAGGGTCTCGATGGGGTTGGCGATGCGGGCGATCTCCGCCGCCTCGCTCATCATCGCCTCGTCCAGGGTCGTGCGACCGGCGGTATCGAGGATCAGCACGTCAAACCCGCCCAGCTTCGCGGCGCTGAGGGCACGGCGGGCAATGTCGGGGGCCGTCTGGCCGGCGATGATCGGCAGGACGTCGATCTCGGCCTGCCTGCCCAGCGCCGCCAGCTGCTCCATGGCCGCCGGGCGCCGGGTGTCCAGGGACGCCATCAGCACCTTCTTGCGGTCCACCTTGGTGATCCGCACGGCGAGCTTGGCCGAGGTGGTGGTCTTGCCCGAGCCCTGCAGGCCGGCCATCAGGATGACGGCGGGGGGCGTGACGGCAAAGTTCAGCGGTTGCGCCGCGTCCCCGCCCAGCATGTCCACCAGACCGTCATGGACGATCTTCACCACCTGCTCGGAGGGCTTCACCGCCCGCAGCACCGCCTCGCCCGTGGCGCTTTCCCGGGCCTTGGCGATGAAGTCCTTGACCACCGGCAGGGCCACGTCGGCATCGAGCAGGGCGAGGCGCACCTCGCGCAGGGCCTCGTCAATATCCTTTTCCGACAGCACGCCGCGACCGGTCAGACGGTCGAAAACCCCTGTCAGTCTCTCGCCGAGTGCTTCAAACATCATCCGCTCCGCTTCGACGAAGGCCCGGCCCAAACGCAATCGGCCCCCGTGGACGATCACGTCGACGGGGGTCCTCGCCGCCCTCGTCCGGTGGGTCCCGCTGCTGCGGGCCGGGGTCGTGGCGGAGGAGGCGCGTTTGAAAAGGCGCCGAAGAAGCGGGGTCTATGCGCAGGGATGCCGGGGAGAGTCAAGGTTCGCGGGCGGGGTGGGTCCTTCGAGACGCCGCGTTCCGCGGCGCCTCAGGATGACGGGAGGTTGGGGCCTGCACCACCTGCGTCAACCTGAGGAGGGCCGCGAGGCCCGTCTCGAAGGACGCACCCGCCCCCTTGACCCCTCCGCCCCGGTCGGGCTTCAAACGGGGGCGAACCCACGGGAGACGGACCCATGCGCGACACCCCCATCGGACGACGCAGCCTCCTCGGAGCCGCCGGGCTGCTGGCGGTCCCGGAGCCGTCCTGGGCCGCCGCCGACAAGCCGCGGGTGAAGATCACCACCAATCACGGCACCATCACCGTGGTGCTGGAGGACAAGAAGGCCCCGCTGACCTGCGCCAACTTCCTGCGCTATGTGGATGCGGGCGGCTATGATGGCGGACGCTTCTTCCGGGCCGCAAAGGCCCCCTGGGACCCGACCCAGGGTCAGATCGTCGGGACCACCAATCCCAAGCACCACCCCTATCCGCCCATCGCCCACGAGAGCACGACGATGACCGGGCTGCGGCACCTGACCGGGACCATCTCGCTGGGCCGGTTCGAGCCGGGCTCGGCCACCTGCAACTTCTTCATCTGCGCGAGCCCCCAGCCCTATCTCGACGCCCATCCGGGAGAGAAGGGGGACAATCTGGGCTATGCGGCCTTCGGCCAGGTGGTGTCGGGCCTGTCGGTGGTGAAGAAGATCCTGTCCCTCCCCGCCAACGGCAAGACCAGCTTTCCCGAGCAGAAGGGCCAGTGGCTGGACCCGCCCGTGCCCATCTTCAGCATGAAGCGGGGCTAGGCGGGTCCTCGCCGGTCCTCAACCGCCGTAGGCGCGGACCTCGTTGCGGCCCACCACCATGTGGTGCACCTCGTCCGGGCCGTCGGCGAAGCGCAGATGGCGAACGTCCGTGTACAGATCAGCCAGCGGCGTCCACTGCGAGACCCCGGTGGCGCCGTGGATCTGGATGGCCTGGTCGATGATCTGGCAGGCCTTCTCCGGCACCATGGCCTTGACCATGGACACCCACACCCGGGCCTCCTTGTTGCCCAGCACGTCCATGGCCTTGGCCGCCTTCAGCACCATCAGGCGCATGGCCTCGATCTCGATCCGGGCCCGGGACACGGTCTCGATGTTCTTGCCCAGCTTGATCAGGGGCTGACCGAAGGCCGAGCGGGAGAGGCCGCGGGTGACCATCAGGTCCAGTGCCCGTTCCGCCTTGCCGATGGTGCGCATGCAGTGGTGGATGCGCCCGGGCCCCAGCCGCACCTGGGAGATCTCGAAGCCCCGGCCCTCGCCCAGCAGGATGTTGGACTTCGGCACCCGGACGTTCTCGAAGCGGATGTGCATGTGGCCCCGGGGCGCATGGTCATGGCCGAACACGTGCATGGGGCCGAGGATCTTCACGCCCGGCGCGTCGGTGGGCACCAGGATCTGGGACTGCTGCTTGTGCGAGGGGGCGTCGGGGCTGGTCTTGACCATGGTGATCATGATCTTGCAGCGCGGGTCGCCGGCGC
>DAINBM010000014.1:0-15667 GCA_036732965.1 Caulobacteraceae bacterium
TCCTTGCAGTCCTCGCCCAGCGGCACCTCTTCCGGCACCCAGTGGACCTGCTGCTGCTTCTTCCAGAACTCGTGCGCCCACGGATAACGGAACGGCTTGTAGCTGTGGGAGGGGGTCAGAAGACCGGGCTTGATCAACGCCTGCGGAGCCTTGGAAATCATCGATCGTCACCATTCTTGCGGCGGGCCGGGTCTGGAATCACCACACCCCGAAGTCACTGTCGAGTCATATGGTGAATGAAGCGTTTACCAAGTCTAGTGGGTACGCAACATACACACACATCATATGGTAGGTCTGTGGACAAATCCGAGCCCTGCCTGCGCTACGGGCAAGCCGCTGCGCAGGATGTCGGCAATCGGATCAGGTCAGGGGGTGGTGGCCGCCTACTGGCAGGCGAGGCATTCCTCGTAATCGGTCTTCGCGGATTCCGTGAAGGTCGATTCGACGATGTCGGCCCCGGCGAAGGCGGCGCGCTGCACGGACTTGGAGCGGAGATAGTAGAGGGACTTCACCCCCCGCTCCCAGGCGGACCAGTGCAGCATGTGCAGGTCCCACTTGTCCACGTCGCCCGCCAGGAACAGGTTCAGGGACTGGGACTGGCAGATGTCCGGGGTCCGGTCCGCGGCCAGGTCGACGATCCAGCGCTGGTCGATCTCGAAGGCGGTCTTGAACACGTCCTTCTCGTCCTGGGTCAGGAAATCGAGATGGCTGACCGAGCCCTCGTTCTCGAGGATGGAGCTCCACACGGCGTCGGTGTTCCTGCCCTTCAGCTCGAGCACCTTCTCCAGGTACGGGTTCTTCACGGCAAACGACCCCGACAGGGTCTTGTGGGTGTAGATATTGGCCGGGATCGGCTCGATGCCCGCGCTGGTGCCGCCGCAGATGATCGAGATCGAGGCGGTGGGGGCGATGGCCAGCTTGTGGCTGAACCGCTCCATCACGCCCGCGTCCGCCGCGTCCGGGCAGGGGCCGCGCTCTTCGGCCAGCAGCTTGGAGGCCTTGTCGGCCTCCCGGCGCAGGTGCTTGAAGATCCGCATGTTCCAGGACTTGGCCAGCGCGCTCTCGAAGGGCACGTTCTGGGCCTGAAGGAAGGAATGGAAGCCCATCAGGCCGAGGCCCACGGACCGCTCGCGCATGGCGGCATAGATGGCCGGATCCATCTCGGCGGGGGCGCGGTCGATGAAGTCCTGCAGGACGTTGTCGAGGAAGCGCATCACGTCCTCGATGAAGGTCGGGTGATCACGCCATTCCATGAAGGTCTCGGCGTTCACCGAGGACAGGCAGCAGACCGCCGTGCGGTTCTTGCCCAGATGGTCGGCGCCGGTGTGCAGCACGATCTCGGAGCACAGGTTCGACTGGCGCACCTTCAGGCCGAGGGACTGCTGGTGCACCGGCATGGACCGGTTCACCGTGTCGGAGAAGATCAGATAGGGCTCGCCGGTCTGCAGGCGGATCTCGAGGATCTTCTGCCACAGGGTGCGGGCATCCACATACTTCACCACCTCGCCGGTCTTGGGCGAGCGCATGGGGAACTTCTCGCCGGCCCGGACCGCCTCCATGAACTCGTCGGAGATGGAGATGCCGTGGTGCAGGTTCAGGGACTTGCGGTTGAAGTCGCCGGACGGCTTGCGGATCTCGAGGAACTCCTCGATCTCCGGGTGGTTGATGTCGAGATAGACCGCGGCCGAGCCCCGGCGAAGGGAGCCCTGGCTGATGGCGAGGGTCAGGCTGTCCATCACCCGCACGAAGGGGATGATGCCGGAGGTCTGACCGGCACCCTTGACCTTCTCGCCGATGGAGCGGACCCCGCCCCAGTAGGTGCCGATGCCGCCGCCGTTCGCCGCCAGGAACACGTTCTCGTTCCAGGTGCTGACAATGCCCTCGAGGCTGTCGGGCACGGCATTCAGGAAGCAGGAGATGGGCAGGCCGCGATCCGCGCCGCCATTGGACAGGACCGGCGTGGCCGGCATGAACCACAGGCGGGAGATGTAGTCATAGACCCGCTGGGCGTGCTCGGAATCGTCGGCATAGGCCGTGGCGACCCGGGCGAACATGTCCTGATAGCTCTCACCCGCCAGCAGGTAGCGGTCCTCCAGCGTGGTCTTGCCGAAGTCGGTCAGCAGGGCATCCCGCGACCGGTCGACCTCCACATGCTTGACGAGGCTCAGGCGCGGCCGTTCGGCCTGTGCCGCCGGCTTGCCGACCCGCACCTTGGATTGCGCCTGAACCTTTGCTGCTTCTCTGCCGACCATCGTCCAAACCCCAAGAAATACGGAACGGGGGGCCTCGGAGGCCAACGCGTGAACGTTGCCCGCACCCATACATGTAGTAGGGTGATCCCCCCACAGCCCACTATATGGTGCGCAAATGCACCGCGACTCGTCAACGGCCAGATAGGGGGCCATCCGGACTTTTTCGTTAACAGGGCCTTAATAACTGGTGACAGTTTTGCGGCCCGTTAACCCTTTGGGAAAGAGTCACCCGCGCGTTTGACGATCTCCCCGCCACCGTCCAGTTTGGCGGCCATGTCCACGCCCATCTCCCCTCGCCTCGCCTCCCCGCAGGACGCCCTGCACGACCTTCGCCGGCGCCTTCCGGACCGACCGATTCGCCTCCACATCCCCGGCGCCGCGGCCGAGCCCCTGGCCTTTGCCGAGGCCCTGGCCGGGGATCCGGCCCTGGGTCGCGGGGTCACCTTCACCGGCGTCTGGATCCCGGGCGTGAACCGGACGGACTGGTCAAGGCTGGGCGACGGGGCTGAGACCACCTTCGCGGCACCGGAATGGACGGACAGCCGCCGGGCCGGGCGGATGCAGGTCCGCCCCCTGGGCTATCGCCAGGCCTGGGACTGGGTCGCCACCTCGCCGCTGGATGCCGCCATCGTCCAGGTCGCGCCCCCCGATCGCAGCGGGCAGTGCAACCTCAGTCTCACGGCGGACTTCACCGCCGCGGTGCTGGAGCGGCCGGTTCCGGTGATCGGCCTGATCAACCCGGCTCTTCCGGTGATCGCCGGGGCCCCGTCCGTGGCCCTGTCCCGGTTCGTCAGCTGGGTCGAGGTCGCCCGTGCCCCGGCCAGCTACGACCCCGGCCCGGTGGATCCGGTGACCGAGGCCGTGGCCCGGGAGACGGCGCAGCTGATCCCTCACGGCGCGGTCCTGCAGACCGGGATCGGCAAGCTGGGGGCGGCGGTGTTCAATGCCCTGACCCACCGACGCGGCCTGCGCATCCATTCCGGCATGGCCAGCGATTCCCTGATCGCGCTCCTGGATGCCGGTGCCATCGCCGATGTTCCCGGGGCCATCACCATCGGGGCGATCCTCGGGTCGCCCCCCCTCGGAGCCCGGCTGGCCGATGATCGGCGGGTGCGCATGGAGGGGGTTCCGGTAACCCACGGCTTCGAGGTGCTGAGCCGTCTCGACGGCCTGGCCGCCATCAATTCCGCGGTGGAGGTGGACCTGTTCGGGCAGGCCAATGCCGAGCATGTGGGCGGGCGGCTGGTCTCCGGCATCGGCGGGCTGGGGGACTTCCTGCGGGGTGCCGGGGCTGCCCGGGGCGGCCTGCCGATCCTGGCCCTGCCGTCGGAGACTCCGGGTGGCAAGCACAGCCGGATCGTGCCGCAACTGGGGCCGGGCATCACCACCATCAGCCGGACCGATGTCGCCATCGTGGTCACCGAGCACGGCGCGGCCGACCTCCGGGGCCTGACCCTGGATGCCCGGGCCGAGGCCCTGATCGCCATCGCCGCCCCCGCCCGTCGGGCGGACCTCGCCGCGAGCTGGGACGAGATGCGGCGGCGGCTCTAGGCCGCCTCCCCCCGCCTCAGCGGGTGACGGGGACGATGTTGTCGTCGGAGTTCCGGTCGATCAGCTTGGTATAGGGATCGATCCCCGCCACGGTGGGCAGGCGGTCCGCGACCAGGGTGAGGGTGTGCACCCCCTCGAGGATCCGGACCCGTTCGACCTTCACCGCGTCCGCCGCCTTGAACCCGTCCCGGACCGGGGACCGGGTGAACAGGCCGATCTCGGCGGAGTCGGTGATCGGGGCCGGGGTCTCCCGTCCCTGGCCGTCGGCATGGGTCTTGTGCGCCTCATAGGTCAGGGTCACGTCCCAGCGTCCGTCCGGACGCCGCCGAGCCTTGGCGGCCCGGGCCTTGAGATCATAGAGGGTGATCGTCTCGAACAGGTCGGTGATCAGCTGCTGCTGGTCCGGCCGCGCCTGGGCCCGGAACAGCTCCACCAGCTCCCGGGACGTGGGATAGGGCGCGCCGCGGAATGCGTGGCGCCGGAGCATCTCGCGCAGGGCCGCATTCACCCGGTCCTCCCCCAGCTCCTCCTTCAGCCGGTACATGACCAGCGCGCCCTTGCGGTAGTGGATGTAGCCCTGATCCTCCACCCGCTCCAGCGGCAGCTCCTCCACGAGGTCACCGCCCCGGGCGCGGAGATAGTGGTCCAGCTCGAACTTCAGGAAGGTGTGGATCTGGGCGGGACCGTAGATCTTTTCCATGGCCATCAGGGCGGAGTACTGGGCGAGGGTCTCGTCCAGCAGGGTGGCCCCCTGCATGTTCGCGCCGATCAGCTGGTGAGCCCACCACTGGTGCCCGAGCTCGTGGGCGGTCACGTAGGTGACCATGTCGAGCTTGTCCGGGTTGCGGATGTCGATGATCCATCCGAGGTTCTCGGAATAGGGAATGGTGTTGGCGAAGGACTGGGCGAAGTCGGCATAGGCCGGGAACTCCAGGATCCGGACCTGGCGGAACTGGTAGGGGCTGAACTGGGCCTGGTTGTAGTCCAGCCCCACCTTGAGGGCCCGGAGCATCCGATCCACGTTCCAGCCGTGGCCGGGGTGGTGGTAGATGGACAGCTCGACGCCCTTGTAGCGCTCGGTCTTCACCGCATAGGCGGCGGACTGGATGGAGAAGAACCGCAGTATCGGGGCCTCGGTGCGGAACCGGGCGATCCGGCGGCCGTCCACCACCGTGTCCGAGACCCTGTAACCCGGGGCCATGGGGGTCTGGTCGGCGACGGTCGACACGGTGATGTCGGCGTTCACCCAGTCGGAATCCTTGCCTATCAGGCTGAAACGGCGCGCGCCCTCATCCTCGAGCTTCGCCATGCGCAGCTGGGCCGGCAGGCCGTACCGGCGACGCTTGGCCCGGTCCTGGAGCAGGCCGTCGCGGCTCATGCCGATGCTGGGGGTGATGTCCTGATCGTCCAGGAAGGTGCCGTTGTCCGCGATGCGGGTCCAGCCATTGTCCGAGTTGCGGAAGCCGGTCTGGGCCCGCAGGGTCTGGAACGACACGCTGCGATGCTCCCCCGGAGCCATCGGCGTGTCGAAGGTGAAGATGCGGTAGTTGAAGCGCTCGAACGTCGTCTTGGGGCGGGCCCCCTCCACGCTCAGGCTGACCACCTTCAGATCCCGGGGAAAGCGCACATGCAGCTCGCGCACCGCAGCGCCGGTCCGGTTCTCCAACCGGTAGACCCCCCGGGTCACGGCCCGGTTGCCGTGGGGGTCGAGATCCACCCGCAGCTGGACGTCGGTGATCTTCGGCTGCGGCACGGTCTCGAAGTGCAGCAGGGTCCTTTCGAGATCCGCCGTCCAGATGTCCTGCGCCTCGGCGGTCCGGTACGGATTGAGGATATGGGTGTTGTAGAAGATGAAGCCCCCGAGGGCACCGGCCACACACGCGGCCCCGGCCATGGCCAGCCCCGCCGGACCCGCCAGTCGCCGCGGCAGGGCCGCTAGCCGGACCCGCAGGCCGTCCACCCGTCCCCGCCGCCAGAGGGCGTAGGTCAGCAGCACCAGAACGGCGCCGATCGCGCTCCAGTAGCTGCGGAACCAGAACCGGATCAGGCCGAAGCGGCCCTCCCCGTTCATGTCGGACAGGGGCACCGGGGGCGCACCGCCGTAGCGGTACAGGAAATCCTCGAAATGCAGGCTGGCCAGGGTCTGCATGGCGATCAGATAGACCAGCATGATCCCGAACCCCCAGAACTTGTGGGGGACCAGGGTCTGGATGAACACGGCGAGGATGGCCGTCAGGACAAGGCTCACGCTGGTGGGGGCCACGTACCACGCCAGATACTTGGCCGGCTCGAGCTCGTGCCAGCCCTTCAGGAGCTGTACCAGGACCGCCCCGGCCACGCCGAACAGCAGGGACACGACGAGGACACCGGCAATGGCCAGGATCTTCGGCGTCGCGAACACCCAGTCGGGCGCCGGGGTGGAGTCGATGATCTCCTCGGTGCGGCGATCCCGCTCCCGCCAGACCAGTTCCCCGGCATAGTAGACGGCCACGATGGCGGGAATGAAAGTGAAGGACCCGGCCAGGATGTCGATGCTGACCCGGGTGACCGGATACACGTCCACGCCATAGATGCCGGGCGAGAACCACAGGGCGTTGAGGGCATTGAAGGCCCCCAGCAGGATCAGCACGACGAAGGCCGGACTGCCGAACACCTGACCCATGTCGAAACGGGTTCGTGCCAGGAACTGGTGCCACGCCGCATCCTGCCGCCCGACCGCCGGGGCGACCGTGTGCAGGCGCGGTGCCGGGGCCGTGTCCGGCTCCCGCGCCTTGCGTCCCTGCCGGTCGGGCTTGCCCGAGGCCTCGAAGCGGTAGGCGAAGAAGGCCCCGGCCAGGGCCAGGACGCCCACCGCCAGCCAGATCAGCCGGGACACCAGCACGATGCCGGTCATGGGCACGTTCAGGCTGTTGCGCTCCGCCACCGTCCAGTACTTGCTGACGAAGCTGTAGGCCCCGAGGCCGAACGGCTCGACGAAGGCCATCAACCGCTCGAGCTCGGGCTTGTCCGTGACGGCCAGCGCCCCGCTCCAGATCATCAGGAGCGCCACCACCCCCAGATAGGTCGCCATCATCGACCGGGTCGCCGTGGCCAGGGAAAAGAACAGGGCCGACGTCAGGAACACCGTCGGCAGGCCCAGCGCCAGATAGTCATAGACATAGTCCGCAGGCCGCACCGGCCCCAGCAGGTCCTTGTCCAGCCATGGGGCAAGCGTCCCGATCAGGCAGCCGAGGGGCACGGCCAGATAGGCCAGGGCCACCGCCGCGAAGGCCCCGGCGAAGCGCCCGTAGAGATAGTCGAACCGGGTGATCCGGCTGGACCGCAGGATCGCGCCGTAGCCCGTCTCGTCATCCCGCACCACGACATTGGCGACGATCGCCGTCGACGCGAACATGAAGAACAGGGCCATGATCATGTGCGTCATGCCCAGCGCATAGGGCGCATTGCGGTGCAGGTTGGAGTTGTCGCCCCCCACATGGATCTGGTCCACGGCGAGGGTGGCAAAGCTCAGCAGGAAGAACAGCACCGCCGCCACCCAGAAGACCGGGTTTCGGACCTGGTAGCGGAATTCGAAACGGGCGATGCTGAGGAACATGGGGGGCGCGTCAGGCGGCGCGGCGGGAGGCGGCCAGGGCCGTGAAATAGACCTCCTCGAGCCCGCCGGTGTGCGGCGAGAAGCCCTCGCCGGGATCGGCGTCCGCCAGGACATGCACCACGGTCCGGCCGCTGATCAGACGGGTGGAGATCACCGTGTGCCGCATCCGCAGGGCGTCCAGTTCGGACCGGTCGACGGTCTTTCGCCAGATCCGCCCCTCCAGTTCATGCATCAGCTCGTGCGGCGCACCCTGCCGGACGATGCGGCCATTGGCGATGATCGCCATGGCGGGGCACAGGTCCGCCACGTCCTCGACAATGTGGGTGGACAGGATCACCACCACCTTGTCGCCGATATCCGCCAGCAGGTTGAGGAAGCGGTTGCGCTCCTCCGGATCGAGACCCGCCGTGGGCTCGTCGACAATGATCAGGGATGGCCCGCCGATGAGGGCCTGGGCAATGCCGAAGCGCTGGCGCATGCCGCCGGAAAACCCGGCAATGGCCTTCTTGCGCACGCTCCACAGATTGACCTGGTCCAGCAGTCGCTCGACCTCGGCCTTCCGCGCCCCGGGCTCGGCAATGCCCTTCAGGATGGCCATGTGATCGAGCATGTCGTAGGCCGAGACCCGGGGATAGACCCCGAAGTCCTGTGGCAGGTAGCCCAGCGTCCGTCGCAGGCTCTGCGGATCCTTGACCACGTCGATGGCACCGAAGCGGATCGCGCCCGAGGTCGGGACCTGCAGGGTGGCGATGCAGCGCATCAGGGTCGACTTCCCAGCCCCGTTCGGCCCCAGCAGTCCGTACATGCCGGGCCGGACGGACAGGCTGATACGGTCCAGCGCCTGCACGCCGTTCGGATAGACGTGACTGAGGTCGTCGATCTCGAGCATCCCTGGTTCCGTCCCGATGTGATGCGTATGATAATCTCACGGCGACGTTGCCTTGCGGCCATCGTCAAGGCAAGTGAACGGTGAGTCATGTTCGGACGGGGTGCGACCCGACCGGAGAACACCCCGAGCCCCCCGGCACCAAGAGGTCCCCCACATGATCGCCACCGTGTTTCCACCGCCGCCGGCCGTCCTCGCCACCGTTGACGGGACACCGGCGCGCTTTCCGGTCCGGCGGATCTTCTGCGTCGGCCGCAACTATGCCGCCCACCGGGCCGAGATGGGCGGCGACGACCGCGAGCCGCCGTTCTTCTTCACCAAGCCGGCCGATGCGCTGGTCCCGTCCGGCGCGACCTTCCCCTATGCCCGCGCCACCGCCGATCTCCACCACGAGGTCGAGCTGGTGATTGCCATCGGCACCGGCGGCAGCGACATCGCCGTCGCCGACGCCCTGGCCCATGTCTTCGGCTATGCGGTGGGGGTGGATCTCACCCGGCGCGATCTGCAGGCCGTCGCCAAGGGCAAGGGCCAGCCATGGGACAGCGCCAAGGCCTTCGACCAGTCCGCACCCCTGGGGGCCATCGTGGCCCGCACCGGTACCGACCTGCAGGGGGATATCCGCCTGTTCGTGAACGATGCGCCGCGACAGGCCTCGCAGATCTCGCACATGATCTGGTCGGTGCCGGAGATCATCGCGGAATGCTCCCGGCTGTGGTGCCTGGCCCCCGGAGACCTGATCTTCACCGGAACCCCGGAGGGCGTGGGCCCGCTGGTGCCGGGCGATCGGGTCCGGGCCGTGATCGACGGCCTGCCGGAACTCACCTTCTCGCTCGCCTGACCCTCCCCGGGGGAGCCCGGACGCCGACAGATAGGACCCCGATGACCCTGACCCGAGACCTGATCGACAACAACCGGACCTGGGCCCGCGCCAAGACGGAGGTCGACCCGGACTTCTTCGCCCGCCTCGTGCGCCAGCAGAGCCCGGCCTATCTGTGGATCGGCTGCTCCGACAGCCGGGTTCCGGCCAACGAGATCGTCGGCCTCGATCCCGGTGAGCTGTTCGTGCACCGCAATGTCGCCAACCTGGCCCCGCCGCAGGACGCCAACTATCTCTCCGTGCTCCAGTATGCCGTCGAGATGCTGAAGGTGCGGGACATCCTCGTGGTGGGCCACTATGGCTGCGGCGGTGTGATCGCCGCGACCGAGCACACCCATCACGGACTGATCGACCACTGGCTGACCCCGATCCGGCTGCTGGCCACCGAGCACCGGGCCGAGCTGGACCTGCTGCCCGAGGGGAAGGCGCGTCATGACCGTCTGTGCGAGCTGAACGTGATCCGCCAGGTCCGCAACGTGGCCATGAATCCCTTCCTGCTGGCCGCCTGGGAGGCCGGCCGCGAGCTGACGGTCCACGGATGGTGCTATTCCATCGAGAACGGCCTGGTCAGTGATCTCGGCGTGTCGATCTCGGGCCCGCTCGAGGCCCAGGAGATGTTCGGCGACCGCTAGGACGCGTCCCGCGGCGGTGGATCAGGCGGCGGCCCACAGCCCCACATGCTCGGCCTCGTGGGCATTGAGCGCCAGTCTCGTCCAGTCCAGATCGGGTGCCGGTGCCGCGGCGGCGGCCAGAATTGCCCGGAGTTCCGCCTGGGAGGCCACGCCGACGATCACGTGGGACGCGTGGGTCTGTCGCAGGGCAAAGGCCAGCGCCGCCTGCAGGGGGTCGGCACCGGCCTCGGCGATGTCCCGCCGGATCCGCGACAGCCGCGGCCCCGCCTGGGCCAGTTCCGGGGGCAGGCCGTCGCTGGGAAGGAACATCAGGCCCTGCAGGAAGATGGACCGGAGGTGCACTTCCACGCCGCGTTCGGCCAGGGCCCCGACCTCGCCCCCCGCGACGAGCCGCTGATCGAGCAGGCTCACGGGGACCTGCATGATGTCCGGCTTGAAGCGCCGGGCCAGCGCCACGGGCGCGTCCTCCCACCGCACGGAAACGCCGACCTTCTCGAACAGTCCGGCGTCGCGAAGGTCCATCAGGCCCCGCCACAGGTCCTCGCCGTCGGGCCCGAGGAGGTCCTCGGCCTGGCGCACCACCACGGCATGGGCCGCCGGGACGCCGAGGTTGCGCAGGGACCGCCGGGCCTGGGCCAGCACGGCGGCGACGCCACCCTGGACCGGCGCGGTCTTGACAATGGTCCGGAAGGGTCGCTCCCGGGGCGCCAGACGCCCCACCAGGGCCTCGGTCTCGACGGCTTCGGCCGAGGTATCGATCATCGTCATGCCGGCATCGGCGGCCAGAGCAAAGGTGCCGCGCAGCTCGGCGTCGCACTGGCGCGCCCGGGCGGCGGTGAGGACGCCGGGGCGCCCGAAATGGGCCGTGCTGAGGGCCAGTCGCGTCTCGACGGTCGCCATGGTCATCCCGCCGCAGAACCGGCACAAGCCCGTAAACCCCTTGCGGGGAAACGCCTTGGGCGGTTGGAGGGGACGAACATGCAGGCTCCGGAGAATATCGCTGGCGGCGGTCAGGGAGCACATGGATTGCTTAATGAACCCTTGGAGCCGGAAAGAATATTCCGCGGGCGCCGGGACGCGTGGCCCCTTCCCTCCTGCCGCGGGACGCGCTATGGAAGACGCTACATCGATCGTTTGTCCCGGATGGGGCTTTCGAGCGGCGGCCTCCGGGTCAGCCGCTTTTTTGTTGCTTGGAGATCCGCCTTGCGCGGCAAGACGCCGGAAGACCGTCGACTGCTGGAGCTGCTGGACCCCGTGGCCGAGTCCGTGGGCTACGAGATCGTGCGCCTGCGCATGATGGGCGGGGCGGCGCGCCGGACGCTGCAGATCATGGCCGAGCGGCCGGATGGCGAGATGAACGTGGACGACTGCGCCACCCTGTCCCGCGCCGTCGGCGATGTGCTGGACGCTGCGGACGTCGTCAACGGCGACTATGTGCTGGAGGTGTCGAGCCCCGGCATCGACCGACCTCTGACACGTCTGAAGGATTTCGAGGCCTGGGAAGGCTATGAGGCCAAGCTGGAGCTGGATCGCCTGGCCGACGGGCGCAAGCGCTTCCGCGGGATCCTCGCCGGGATCGAGGACAACGCCGTGTGCATTGATCTTGAAGGCGAGGAAGACACCACCGTCATCCCCTTCGACTGGATCACCGAGGCCAAGCTCAGCCTCACCGACGAATTGCTGAAGCGCGGCGCGGAGCAGCGGGAACAGCGGCTGGCCCTGGGGGCCGGCGACGAAGACGACGACGAACATCCGAACCACTCAGATGAGGACGCCTGACCATGGCCCTTACCGGCATCAGCGCCAACCGGCTGGAACTGCTTCAGATCGCCGATGCGGTCGCCCGCGAGAAGTCGATCGAGAAGGAAGTCGTGATCGACGCCATCGAGGAGGCGATCACCAAGGGAGCCCGCGCGCGCTACGGTGCCGAGCATGACATCCGGGCCCACATCAATCCGAACACCGGCGAGCTGACCCTCACGCGCTACATGACCGTGGTCGAGGACGAGGCGGACATCGAGGGCCTGCTGGGCATGGTCCGCCTGTCGGAAGCCCGCCGCAAGCATCGCGATGCCGAGGTCGGCAAGACCTACGAGGAAATCCTGCCGCCCTTCGAGTTCGGCCGGGTGCAGACCCAGATGGCCCGCCAGGTGGTGACCCACAAGGTCCGCGAGGCCGAGCGCGAGCGCCAGTTCGAGGAGTTCAAGGACCGGGTCGGCGAGATCATCAACGGTTCGGTGAAGCGCGTCGAATACGGCAACGTGATCGTCGATCTCGGCCGCGGCGAAGGCATCATGCGTCGCGACCAGTCGATCCCCCGGGAGAACTTCAACATCGGCGACCGCATCCGCTGCTACATCTACGACGTGCGGCGGGAAGCCAAGGGTCCGCAGATCATGCTGTCCCGCGCCCACGGCGGCTTCATGGCCAAGCTGTTCGCGCAGGAAGTGCCCGAAGTGTACGACGGCGTCATCGAGATCCGCGCCGTCGCCCGCGACCCGGGCAGCCGCGCCAAGATGGCCGTCATCTCCAATGACGGCTCCATCGATCCCGTGGGCGCCTGCGTGGGCATGCGCGGCAGCCGGGTGCAGGCGGTGGTGGCCGAGCTGCAGGGCGAGAAGATCGACATCATCCAGTGGAGCCCGGACGAGGCGACCTTCATCGTCAACGCCCTCGCCCCCGCCGAAGTGACCAAGGTGGTCATGGACGAGGATGACGGCCGCGTGGAAGTGGTGGTGCCGGACGAGCAGCTGTCCCTGGCCATCGGCCGCCGCGGGCAGAACGTCCGTCTGGCCTCCCAGCTGTCCGGCTGGCAGATCGACATCACCACGGAGAGCCAGGAGAGCGAGCGCCGTCAGCGGGAATTCGCGGAGCGCACCCAGCTGTTCCAGGAAGCCCTCGACGTGGACGAGATGGTCGCCCAGCTGCTGGTCACCGAAGGCTTCGCCGCCATCGAGGACATCGCCTATGTGGACGAGAACGAGCTCGCCTCCATCGAGGGCTTTGACGAGGACACCGCGCTGGAACTGCAGACCCGGGCCCGGGAAGCGCTGGAGCGGGAAGCCGCGGAGCTCGATGCCCGCCGCCGGGAGCTGGGTGTCGACGATGCCGTCCTGGATGTGGAGGGCGTGACCCTGCAGATGTCGGTGGCCCTGGGCGAGGCCGGGGTGAAGACCCTGGAGGATCTCGCCGATCTCGCCACGGATGAACTGCGCGGGGCCTTCGAGAGCAAGGGCGGCGAGCGGGTCCGCAATCCCGGCGCGCTGGAGAACTTCAATCTCGCCGTGGAGGATGCGGAGGCCATCATCCTGCGGGCCCGCGTCGCGGCCGGCTGGATCGACGCCGCCGACATTGCGCCGCCCGAGGCCGAGGCCGAGGACGAGCCCGTCGAGGCGGATGCCGAAGACCTCGGAGATGAAGCGCACTGACGACCGCCCCGCCTGAGACTCCGCCGGACGCCCCGGCCCCGTCCACCCTTTCGGACGGCGGACCACGCACCCACCGGGAGGCGTCGCGGGAGCGGCGTGACCTTGTGTCCGGCGCGGTCATGCCCGAGGCGCAGCTGATCCGCTTCGTCCTGGGTCCGGACGGATGCGTGACACCGGATGTGGGCCGCAGGCTGCCCGGGCGCGGCATGTGGGTCGCGGCCCGGCGCGCGGCGATCGACGAGGCCGTGCGGCGGGGCGGGTTTTCCCGCTCGGCCAAGGCCAGGGTCACGGCCCCCGCCGACCTGTCGGACCAGGTGGAACGGTTGCTGCATCGGCGGCTGCTGGATCATCTGGGCCTTGCACGACGCGCCGGGGCCCTTACCTACGGATTCGACAAGGTGGAGGCCGCCATCGACGGGGGCCGGGTCGCCTGGTTGATCGAAGCCACTGACAGCGCCCCGGACGGGCGCCGCAAGCTCGGACAGGCCGTGCGGCGCCGGATCGCCAGCGGAAAGCGCCCCCCCCGGACCATCGGCGTCTTCAGCTCGGACGATTTGAGTTTGGCCTTGGGGCTTGGAAATGTGATACACCTCGCCTTTCTCGTGGGGAGAGGGGCTGAAAGCTGGACGGAGGACGTCGAGCGGTTGGCCGGTTTCCGCCCGCTGGTGCCCGAGAGCTGGACCGAAGGTCGGCCAGAGGGCCTGCCGGAGGATGGACACGAGGAACCCTGACGCTGGCCACGCACGGCGGTTCACCTGGTTGAACCCCGGCGCAGGCGGACAGGGCAAGATCTTTACGGCCCTCCGTCATGCTTCGGATGGACAGGGCGGTAGGCCTATTGGTGATTTCAGGCGTTTTCCCCGCGGGGGCTGCGCCTGCGGTCTTTTGATGTCTTGGCGACTGACGCCCGAACCCGGGCGCACGACGATGAGTAAAGCGAGCGGATGAGCGACGCGAACGACAATGATGGCGGCCAGGGCGGCCCCGGTTCTGGAACTCCTGGTGGATCGGGACCGGGTGGCCGTGCGCCCCTGACCCTCAAGCCGAGGGCACCAGGCGTCAATACGGGCGTGGTCCGGCAGAGCTTCAGTCACGGTCGCTCCAAGACCGTGGTGGTCGAGACCAAGCGTCGCCGCGAAGGCGAACGCCCGGTCGTCGAGGCCCGGCGTCCCGTCGCGCCGGTGGCGGTTCCGCCGCGGGCCGAGTCTCCCCCGTCCCCGCGACCGGCGGCACCCGCCGCCCCGGCCTCCGGCTCGACCCTGAACCTGTCGCAGAGCGAACTGGCCGCGCGCCAGCGGGCCCTCGATGCCGCCCGCGACGCCGCGGAGCGCCAGCGCGCCGAGGCTGCGGCCCGTGAGGCGGCCGCCCGCGCCCAGGCCGCAGCGGCCGCAGCGGCCCTTCGCGCGTCTCAACCGCCGGTGTCGGAAGCCCCGACCCAGAGCCCGAGCCAGAGCCCGGCGGCCAGCCCGTCCCCGGGACCGGTCACCGGCACCGCACCGGCCGCCGCGAAGCCGCCGGTCTCCGCGGAACCGGTCAGCCGCCCCGCACCGGCTGCTCCGTCAGAGGCTCCCGCGCCATCGGCCCCCATTCGTCCGGTGCTGTCGCGCGAACCCCGCCGCGACGACTCCGGCCCGGTCCAGCGCCCCGTCCGCCAGGATCCGCGGAACGATGGCCGCACGCCCGAGGGGCGTGTCTATGAAGCCCCCCGCCGGGAAGGTTCGTCCTATCCCGATCGGACCGCCCGCCCCCCCGGCCAGGACCGGCCCATGTCCGATCGCGGCATGCCGGACCGCGGACCGCGGCCGGCTGGGCAGGGCTATGGAGATCGCGGGCCCCGCCCGATGGGGGACCGTGGCCCGCGGCCGGCCGGACAGGGCTATGCGGGGGATCGCCCCCGTCCCGCCCCCGGCGAGACGGTCCGCTATTCCGCCCTCGCACCCCGCCCGGCGGCCCCCCGCACCGGCGGTCCGCCCCCGCGCGGCGGAGCGGCGGCTCCCTCGGCACCCGAAATCACCAAGACCGCCCGCACCGCTCCGCCCCGGGCCAATGATCGTCGCCCCGCCCCGGTGGTGGATGACGAGGAGGGCGCGCGCCGCCGCGGCGGCCCCGGCGGACCGAAGAAGGCCGAACCGGCAAAGGCCGTGTCCCGGGTCAAGGGTGAGCCCAAGCGCCGGGAAGGCCGTCTGACGATCCAGGTCGCTGCCGGTGAGGAAGGCGGGGATGACCGGATGCGCTCCCTCGCCTCGGTGCGCCGCGCCCGGGAACGCGAACGGGAGAAGCGGGCCCGGGGACTCGGTGGCCTCGATGCGCCCAAGGTGGTCCGCGACGTGGTCATTCCCGACGCCATCACCGTGCAGGACCTGGCCCAGCGGATGGCCGTCCGGGCCGTGGACATCATCAAGTACATGATGCGCCAGGGTGCCATGCTGACCATCAACGATGTGCT
>DAINBM010000015.1:0-15423 GCA_036732965.1 Caulobacteraceae bacterium
CCTGATGTACCTGCTGCACTTCAGCCTGAACAATCTCAGCCTCATGGCCCTGACCATCGCGTCGGGCTTCGTGGTGGACGATGCGATCGTGATGATCGAGAACATCAGCCGTCACGTGGAGGAGGGCGAGGAGACCAAGGCCGCCGCCTACAAGGGCGCAGGCGAAATCGGCTTCACCATCATTTCGCTGACCGTGTCCCTGCTGGCGGTGCTGATCCCGCTGCTGTTCATGGCCGATGTGGTGGGGCGGCTGTTCCGCGAGTTCGCGGTGACGCTGGCGGTGACCATCATCATCTCGGCGGTGGTGTCGCTGACGCTGGTGCCCTCCCTGTGCGGCCTGTGGCTGAAACAGCCGAAAGAGCCGAAGCAGGGCAGTTTCGAGGACCGCGCCCAAAAGACGCTGGACTGGGTCATCGACCGCTATGATGTGGGCCTGACCTGGGTGCTTGCTCACCAGCGCATCACCCTGATCGGCGCGCTGGCCACCTTCCTGCTGACCGCCGCCCTCTATGTGATCATCCCCAAGGGCCTGTTCCCCACCCAGGACGTGGGCGAAATCCAGGGCGTGGTGGAGGCGGACCAGTCGGTCTCCTTCCAGCGCATGACCGAGTTGCAGCATCAGGTGGCGGAAGCCCTGATGAACGACGTGGCGGTCGAGAATGTGTCCGCCTTCACCGGCGTCGATGCACAGAACAACACCGTCAACAATGGCCGCCTGCTGATCCAGCTGAAGCCGCTGAACCAGCGGCAGGGCTCGGCCAGCGACATCATCCGGCGCCTGAACAGCGAAGTGAAGGTGGCCGGCGCGGCCCTCTACATGCAGCCGGTGCAGGATCTGTCGATCGATGCGCAGGTGTCCAAGACCCAGTACCAGTTCACGCTGGAAGGCTCTGATCCGGCCGTGCTCCAGACCTGGGCGGCGGCGCTGGTGGAGCGGCTGAAGACCGCTTCGCAGGTGACCGACGTGACCTCCGACGTGCAGTCGCAGGGCCTCGCCCTGTTCATCGACGTTGATCGCGACACCGCCGGACGGCTGGGCGTCTCCATGGCGGCGATCGATAACGCGCTCTACAACGCCTATGGCCAGCGCATCGTCTCGACCATCTTCACCCAGTCCAACCAGTACCGGGTGATCCTGGAGGTAGCCCCGGAGTTCCGGCTGGGCCCCGAGTCCCTGTCGAGCCTCTATCTTCCCACGGGATCCGGCGGTCAGGCTCCCCTGTCGTCCTTCGCGAAGCTGGTGGAGAGGCCCGCGCCCCTGGTGGTGACCCATGTGGGCCAGTTCCCGGCGGTGACCATCAGCTTCAACCTGGGCAAGGGCGAGAGCCTGGGCGGCGCGGTGAACGCCATCAAGGCCATGGAACAGCAGGTCAAGGTCGGTGAGCAGACCGGGGTGCCCCTGTCGATCCACACCACCTTCCTGGGGGCCGCGGACGCCTTCGAGAAGTCCCTGAACAACGAGCTGTGGCTGATCCTGGCCGCCATCGTGACGATCTACATCGTGCTGGGGGTGCTCTATGAGAGCTTCATCCACCCGATCACCATCCTGTCCACCCTGCCGTCGGCGGCGGTAGGGGCGCTGATCGCCCTGATGATCGCCGGCGAGGATCTGGGCGTGGTGGGGGTCATCGGCCTGATCCTGCTGTTCGGCATCGTCAAGAAGAACGCGATCATGATGATCGACTTCGCCCTGGATGCGGAGCGCAACGAGGGACTGTCCCCCGTGGAGGCCATCCGCCAGGCGGCGCTGCTGCGCTTCCGGCCGATCCTGATGACCACGCTCGCGGCCCTGTTCGGCGCGGCCCCGCTGATGATCGGCGGCGGCTACGGGGCGGAGCTGCGCCAGCCTCTGGGCGTGGCCATTGTCGGCGGTCTGATCGCCTCGCAGCTGCTGACCCTGTTCACCACGCCGGTGATCTATCTGGCCTTCGACCGGCTGGCCCGGCGGTTGCCCGCGGATCGGCTGGGCGAGGACGCAGCCCCTGAAGGGTCGGGTGCGGCGTGAACATCACGGAGCTGTTCATCCGGCGCCCGGTCGCCACAACGCTCCTGACCATCGGCATCGCCCTGACCGGGATCGCGGCGTATTTCCAGCTACCCGTCTCGTCGCTTCCGGCGGTGGACCTGCCCACCATCATGGTGCAGGCGCGCCTGCCCGGCGCGAGCCCGGCGGTCATGTCCACCAGCGTCGCCACACCCCTCGAACGGCATCTCGGCCAGATCGCCGATGTGAGCGAGATGACCTCCAGCTCCTCGGTGGGGGAGACCCAGATCATCCTGCAGTTCGGGCTCAGCCGGGACATCAACGGGGCCGCCCGGGACGTCCAGGCCGCCATCAATGCCGCCCGGGCCGACCTGCCCGCGACCCTGCGGTCCAATCCCACCTATCGCAAGTTCAACCCGGCCGACGCGCCGATCCTGATCCTGTCGCTGACCTCGCCCACCCTGTCCAAGGGCCAGATGTATGACGCGGCGGCCACCATCCTGCAGCAGAAGCTGAGTCAGGTGGAAGGGGTGGGGGACGTGAGCCTCGGCGGCGGGGCCAATCCCGCCGTGCGGGTGGAGTTGAACCCCCAGGCCCTGTTCAAGTACGGCCTGAGCCCGGAGGACGTGCGTGCGGCCATCTCGTCGGCCAATGCCAACCAGCCCAAGGGCTTCCTCACCAACGACAGCCGCCGCCTGCAGATCTACACCAATGACCAGGCCCGGACGGCCAACGACTATCGCCACCTGGTGATCGCCGTGCGGGACGGTCAGGTGATCCGCCTGTCGGACGTGTCCGAGGTCGTCGACAGTGTCGAGGACGTGCGCCAGATGGGTCTGGTGGACGGCAAGCCCGCCATCGTGGTCCGTATCACCCGCCAGCCCGGTGCCAATGTCATCGCCACGGTGGACCGGATCAAGGCCGCCCTGCCGCGCCTGCGGGCCCAGCTGCCGCCCCAGGTGGACCTGGAGATCGGGGTCGACCGCACCACCGCGACCCGGGCCTCACTGAATGATGTGGAGCGGTCGCTGGCCATCTCCATCTTCCTCGTCGTGCTGGTGGTGCTGGTGTTCCTGCGCAACGGCCGGGCGGTGATCATCCCGGCCGTGGCCGTGGTCGTGTCCCTTCTGGGGGCCCTGTCGATCATGTACCTGCTGCGCTTCAGCCTGGATTCCCTGAGCCTGATGGCGCTCACCGTGGCCACCGGGTTCGTGGTGGACGATGCGATCGTGGTGCTGGAGAACATCACCCGTCACGTGGAGCAGGGCATGCCCCGCTTCCAGGCCGCGATCCTCGGGGCCCGGGAGGTCTCCTTCACGGTGATCTCCATCTCGGTCTCGCTGGTGGCGGTGTTTGCGCCGATCGTGCTGATGGGGGGCATTGTCGGCAAGTTCTTCGTGGAGTTCGGCGTCACCCTGTCGGCCTCCATCGTCATCTCCCTGATCGTCAGCCTGACCTTCACCCCGATGATGGCTGCGCGCCTCGGCAGCCTGCACGAGACTGGGCCGGTCGGCCGGCCGCGGACCCCGCTGCAGCAGGCCCTGTGGCAGATCTCCGATTACATGGAGCGGGGCTTCGACGGGCTGACCGCCGCCTATGGCCGGTCGCTCGCCTGGGCGCTCGACCACCGGCGGCTGATCATGCTGCTGCTGCTCGCCACCATCGGCCTCAATGTCTATCTCTTCATCCAGGTGCCCAAGGGCTTCTTCCCGCAGCAGGACTCCGGCCAGCTGGTCGGCGGGATGCAGGTGGACCAGGCCAGCTCCTTCCCGCTCACGGCGGAGAAGTTCCAGCGGCTGCAGCGCATCGTCTCGTCGGATCCGGCGGTGCTGCACGCGGTGGGCTTCACGGGGGCGGGCGGCGGCTTCATGTTCGCCAGCCTGAAGCCCAAGGCCGAGCGCGGGGGCCTGAGCTCGGACGAGGTCGCCCAGCGGATCCGGCCCAGGCTGAAGCGGGTGGCGGGAGCCGCCCTGTTCCTTCAGGTCCAGCAGGAGTTCCGCCTCGGCGGACGCCAGTCCTCGGCCCAGTATCAGTACACCCTGCAGAGCGACGACATCGACGCCCTGCGCACCTGGTCGGAAAAGCTCACCAACCAGCTGAAGCTGTCCCCGCTGCTGACGGACGTGAATTCGGACCAGCAGGAGCACGGGCTGGAGACCTATGTGACCCTCGACCGGGACGCCGCCTCCCGCCTCGGGGTCACCGCCCAGCAGATGGACAACATCCTCTATGACCTGTTCGGCCAGAGGCAGGTGTCGACCATCTACAACCCCCTGAACCAGTATCATGTGGTGATGGAGGCACAGCCGGCCTTCACCCAGTTCTCCGACAGCCTGCGCGAGACCTGGCTGACGCCGGTGGGGACCTCCACCGCCACGGCCAATTCGCCGGCCGTCAGCGCCCGTCTGGCCAGTCCTGCCCGGCTGGCGGTGGTGACCAATCCCGCCACCCGGACGCCGCCCAATCCCGCCACCACCCTGATGAGCCGCGATCCTGTGCCGCAGCCGTTCCTGGCCCTGTCCCGGCCGGCCCCGTCAGGCCCGGGGGGCGCGGCCTCGGCCACCGTGTCCACGGCCACCGGCGCATCCTCCTCCGGGGTCACCGGCTCGGCCACCGCGCTCAACGGGGCAGGGGCCAGCCGCACCACCACCGGGGCGACCCCGCCGCAGACGGGCAATGCCGTCTCCACCAGCGCCGCGCGGATGATCCCTCTGGAGAGCATCGCCTCCTGGCAGCTGAACAACACCCCGGTCTCGGTGAGCCACCAGGGCCAGACCGTGGCGGCCACCGTGTCCTTCAATCTGGTGCCCGGCCGGTCCCTGTCCGATGCCCAGACGGAGATGGCCGCCGCCATTGCCGCCATCGGCATGCCCAACGCCGTCCACGGGAGCTTCCAGGGGACGGCCGGCGCGTTCTCCGCCGGGGGCAACAATCCGGTGCTGCTGATCGGCGGTGCCCTCTTGGCGGTCTACATGGTGCTGGGGATCCTCTACGAGAGCTATGTCCACCCGATCACGGTGCTGTCGACCCTGCCCTCCGCGGGAGTGGGCGCGTTCCTCGCCCTGCTGCTCTTTCATGTGGAATTCTCGATCATCGCCCTGATCGGGGTCATCCTGCTGATCGGGATCGTCAAGAAGAACGCCATCCTCATCATCGACTTCGCCCTGCAGGCGGAACGGGCGGGGGCCACGCCGATGGAGGCCATCTACCGCGCCTCCCTCTTGCGCTTCCGGCCGATCCTGATGACCACGGTGGCCGCGATCCTCGGGGCCGTGCCCCTGGCCCTGGCCTTCGGCGAGGGAGGCGAGCTGCGCCAGCCCCTGGGCGTCACCATCATCGGCGGGCTGGTGGCCAGCCAGATCCTGACCCTTTTGACCACGCCCGTGGTCTATATCTACATGGACCGGCTGCGGCATGTGCAGCTGTTCCGCCGCTTCCGCCGCCGCCGCCCGCAGCCGGCGCCGCTTCACCCCGTGACCGGGCAAGGCTCATGATGATCCGCAAGTTCCTGTCCCCCCTCGTCGCCGCCCTGATGCTGTCCGCCTGCGCTGTGGGCCCCGACTACCGGACGCCGGTGGCCGGGACCGAGACCCGTTTCCGGTCGGCGGAGGGCTGGGCCCCCGCCACGCCGATGGACACCCTGCCCCGGGGGGCCTGGTGGTCGGCCTATCACGACCCCGTGCTGGACGATCTGGAGCAGCGTCTGGAGGCCTCCAACCAGACCCTGGCGGCCCAGCTGCAGGCCTGGAAACAGGCCCGCGATGTTCTGGCGGAGACCGAAGCCGCCCTGTTCCCGGTGCTCTCGGCCAGTGGCTCGGGTCAGAAGACCGGAGGCCGCGGGGCGAATCCGTCCGGCGTCACCACCGCCCGCTATTCCGCCACCGCTGCGGCATCATGGTCCGTGGACCTGTGGGGCCGCATCCGCCGCCAGATCGAGCAGGGGCGGGCCAGTGCGGAGGCCAGTGCCGCGGACCTGGCCAATGTCCGCCTCTCCCTCCAGGCGACGCTGGCCATCGACTATTTCCAGCTCCGCGCCACCGACGCCCAGAAGGACCTGCTGGCCACAACCGTCGCCAACGACACCAGGGCCCTGGCCCTGACGCAGAACCAGTATGCCGCGGGCGTCGCAGCCCGGGGTGACGTGATCAGCGCCCGCACCCAGCTGGAGACGGCCGAGGCCAGCCTGATCGACCTGAATGCCTCCCGGGCCCAGCTGGAGCACGCCATCGCGGTGCTGGTGGGCCAGACGCCGCAGGGCTTCAGCCTGGCGCCCGCCCCCCTGGCCCAGTCCATCCCGGTGGCACCCCTGAACCTCGCCGGCACCCTGCTGCAGCGCCGACCGGATGTGGCGGCGGCGGAGCGGGCGGCGGCGGCGGCCAGTGCCGGGATCGGCATCGCCCGGTCAGCCTATTTCCCGTCGGTCACCCTTTCGGCGTCGGACGCCACCGCTGCGGCCACGACGAAGACGCTGTTCAAGGCGGCGACCTCCAGCTGGGCCTACGGAGCCAGCGCGGCGGTGACCGCGTTCGACTTCGGTGCCCGGGAGGCCAATGTCCGCGGAGCGAAGGCCCTCTACAACCAGCGGGTGGCACAGTACCGACAGACCGTTCTAACCGCCTTCCAGCAGGCGGAGGACCAGATCGCGTCCCTGCGCACCCTGGAGGCCGAGGCCGGCTACCGCGACCAGGCCCTGGCCGATGCCCGGGCCGCGGAGGCGATCGCCCTGAACCAGTACCGTGCCGGCACGGTGAACTACGCGGTGGTGATCCAGGCCCAGAACACCGCGCTCTCCGCCGCCCAGAGCGCGCTCGCCACCCAGCGGGCCCGGCTGGTGGCCAGCGTGTCCCTGATCGAGGCCCTGGGCGGCGGCTGGCGGTAAGGGGCCTGCGGGGGGCTTTGCCCCGACGAAGCCCGGGGATCACAAGCGGTGGTCATCCCGAGGCGGGCAAGGCCCGTCGCAACGGACGCATCTCTCCCTCACCGTCCAACCTAAAAACATCCCGCCCCGGTTATCCCTACCGCCTGCGCGGTCTTGCAGCGGCCCGGCGGCTACCCATATCCGCTGCAACTCTGCAGAGCCCGGAGCGTTCCGTTCGCGGAAGGCGCCGGCCTGCAGCTCACCCCAAGACCCTTAACCCCGGGGCTGGACATTCGCCGGTGCTTCACTGGCAAGGCCTGCAAGTCCAACCGCCAAAGACTGGAGCGAGACCCTCACATGGGCAAGATCATCGGGATTGACCTCGGCACCACCAATTCGTGCGTGGCCATCATGGACGGCAAGGCCCCCAAGGTCATCGAGAACGCCGAAGGCGCACGCACCACCCCCTCCGTCGTCGCCATCCTGGACGATACGGAACGCCTGGTGGGCCAGCCGGCCAAGCGCCAGGCGGTGACCAATGCCGCCAACACCTTCTTCGCCATCAAGCGCCTGATCGGCCGCAAGTATGACGACAAGGTCGTGTCCAAGGACAAGGACATGGTGCCCTACGAGATCGTCAAGGGCCCCAACGGCGACGCGTGGGTCCGCGCCCACGGCAAGGACTATTCGCCCCAGCAGATCTCCGCCTTCACCCTGATGAAGATGAAGGAGGCCGCCGAGGCCCATCTGGGCGAGACCGTCGACCAGGCCGTGATCACCGTTCCGGCCTATTTCAACGACGCCCAGCGTCAGGCCACCAAGGATGCGGGCAAGATCGCCGGCCTCGAGGTCCTGCGCATCATCAACGAGCCCACCGCCGCGGCGCTGGCCTATGGCCTGGACAAGTCCGACGGCAAGAAGATCGCCGTCTATGACCTGGGCGGCGGCACCTTCGACGTCTCCATCCTCGAGATCGGCGACGGCGTGTTCGAGGTGAAGTCCACCAATGGCGACACCTTCCTCGGCGGCGAGGACTTCGACATGCGCATCGTCGATTTCCTGGCCGACGAGTTCAAGAAGGAGACCAGTGTCGACCTGCGCAAGGACAAGCTGGCCCTGCAGCGCCTGAAGGAAGAGGCCGAAAAGGCCAAGAAGGAACTGTCCACCGTCGCCCAGTACGAGGTGAACCTGCCCTTCATCTCCATGAACGCGTCCGGCCCGCTGCACCTGAACGTGAAGCTGACCCGCGCCAAGCTGGAAAGCCTGGTGGAGGACCTGATCGAGCGCACCATCGGCCCCTGCCAGCAGGCGCTGAAGGACAGCGGCTTCTCCAAGTCGCAGATCGACGAGGTCGTCCTGGTGGGCGGCATGACCCGCATGCCCAAGGTGGTGGAGGCCGTGAAGGCCTTCTTCGGCCGCGAGCCGCACAAGGGTGTGAACCCGGACGAGGTCGTGGCCCTGGGGGCCGCGGTGCAGGGCGGCGTGCTGCAGGGCGACGTGAAGGACGTGCTGCTGCTGGACGTGACCCCGCTGACGCTGGGCATCGAGACACTCGGCGGCGTGTTCACCCCGCTGATCGAGCGCAACACCACCATCCCGACCAAGCGCAGCCAGACCTTCTCCACCGCCGAGGACAACCAGTCCGCCGTGACCATCCGGGTGTTCCAGGGCGAGCGGCCGATGGCCCACGACAACAAGCTGCTCGGGCAGTTCGACCTCGTCGGCATTCCGCCGGCACCCCGGGGCGTGCCGCAGGTGGAGGTGACCTTCGACATCGACGCCAACGGCATCGTCAATGTCCAGGCCAAGGACAAGGCCACCAACAAGGAGCACTCGATCCGCATCCAGGCCAATGGCGGCCTGTCGGATTCGGACATCGAGGCCATGGTCCGCGAAGCCGAGGCCAATGCGGCCGAGGACAAGAAGCGCAAGGCCACGGTGGAGGCCCGCAACCATGCGGACAGCCTGATCCACTCCACCGAGAAGTCGGTGGCGGAATTCGGTGACAAGGTCAGCCCCGCCGACAAGGCGGCCATCGAGACGGCGCTCGCCGACCTCAAGGCCGTGAAGGACGGGGACGATGCCGAGGCCATCGAGGCCAGGACCAAGACCCTGATGGAGGCCTCCATGAAGCTGGGCGAGGCCATGTACGCGGCCCAGCAGGCGGCCGGCGGTGCCGACGGTGCCGACGCCGCCCACAAGGACGGCCACGGGGACGACGGCGTGGTCGATGCCGAGTTCGAGGAAGTCGACGACGGCAAGAAGAGCGCCTGATAGCGGTCCCGGACCGTGTCGCCGGCGGGCTTGTCCCGCCGGCGATGCCTCCGGGCCTTCTCTGTGACGAGTTGACACCGCCATGACGACGCAACGCTGCTATTACGAAATCCTCTCGGTGGAGCGCACCGCCAGCGACGGGGAGCTGAAGTCCGCCTTCCGCAAGGCGGCCATGCAGCACCATCCCGACCGCAATCCCGGCGATCCCGAAGCGGAGAAGCGCTTCAAGGAATGCAACGAGGCCTATTCCATCCTGTCTGATCCGCAGAAGCGCGCGGCCTATGACCGCTATGGTCATGCAGGCCTCGGCGGCGGGGGTGGCGGCGGCGGCCCGGGATTCGGCGGCTTCCAGGACGCGTCCGACATCTTCTCCGACGTGTTCGGGGATGTGTTCGGCGAGATGTTCGGCGGGGGCGGGCGACGCTCCGGCGGACCCCAGCGCGGGCAGGATCTGCGCTATGACCTGGAGATCACCCTCGAGCAGGCCTTCACCGGTGCCGAGGTGAACCTGAAGGTCCCCTCCACCCAGACCTGCGACACCTGTGACGGCTCCGGGGCCAAGCCCGGCACTCAGCCGGTCACCTGCCAGACCTGCGCCGGCCATGGCCGGGTGCGGGCCAGCCAGGGCTTCTTCTCCATCGAGCGCGCCTGTCCCCGCTGCGGGGGCCAGGGCCGGATCATCACCGACCCCTGCCGCACCTGTCACGGGGTCGGCCAGGTGCGGAAGGAGCGGACGCTTCAGGTGCGCATTCCCGCCGGCGTCGACGACGGGGCCCGCATCCGCCTGCAGGGCGAGGGGGATGCCGGCCAGAAGGGCGGTCCCCGGGGCGATCTCTACATCTTCCTGTCGCTGCGCCCGCACGAACTGTTCCAGCGCGACGGCCTCGACCTCTATTGCGACACGCCTGTGCCCATGTGGATGGCGGTGCTGGGGGGCGAGATCGAGGCCCCGGCCATGTGCCCGGACGGCCTGAAGAGCGGGGACGCCGACAGCTGCCGGGCCCGGGTCAAGGTGCCCGAGGGCGCGCAGAGCGGCGATGTCGTGCGCCTGCGCGGCCGCGGCATGCCGTCCCTGCGCGGACGCGAGCGCGGCGACCTGCTGGTCAGCCTGAAGGTGGAGACACCGGTCCGCCTCACCGCCCGCCAGAAGGACCTGATGCGGGAGCTGGCGGACACCATGACCACCGGCGACGGCCATCACCCCCGCCAGACCGGCTTCTTCGACAAGGCGAAGCGGTTCTGGACCGGGGTCGTGGGCGGGGCCGAGGGCACCGCTGGCTGAGCCTGGCGCAGCATAATCTGCTCCAACATGGCTGGGCACCCGGAGGAAAGTGGCGTCTGCGGGCCGAAATTCCGGGAAAGCGTCTCAAGCGGTCATTGTGGGCACTTATGGTAAGTCGCTGTTAAGGGCTGTTTGAGACTTTGCGGCATGGTCCAGAGCGTACGCAGAGATGACAGGCCGACCGCGGCGCGCGCGCCGGTGTGGGCCGGAGCGGGTCTGCTGTGCGCGTCCATGCTGGCCCTCGCCCCGGCGGTCCTTGCGTCCCCGGGCCGTGCGGTGCCGTCAACCGTCGCGGCAGTCTTCCCGCCGGGCTGGAGCGGGGCCGACACCGTGAAGGCCGCGGCCCAGTCGTCCCGGATCCTGCGTCTCGGCGGTCTTCCCAATATCGTCATCGTCCGCACCGACCGGCCCGAGCGTCTGCGGGCGGACGGGGCGTGGCTGTTCCTGAACCCGATCCTCGCGGGCTGTAACCCCCAACCGGAAAGCTGACATGAGCATCAAGTCCGACACCCTCGCCCAGCAGCGGCAGACCGGTGGCCTGGTGGTGGCCGCGTGCAGTGCCCTCCTGACCCTGGCGGCGGGAACCGCATGGCTGACCTTCGGCCAGGGCCTGATCGCCACGGGCGTTGCGGTGGCGCTGACCGTGGGGCTTGGCATCCTCTCGGGCCGGACCGGCGCGAGCGCGGTGGCGCGGATGGCCCAGGGCGTGGGCCTGATGGCCCAGGTCTCGCTGCTGGTGGCGATCTGCAACGGCCATCTGTGGCAGATCGACATGCACATGGCCTATTTCGCGGCCCTCGCGGTGCTCGCGATCTTTGCCGACTGGCCGGTGATCCTGGTCGCAGCGGCGACGGTCGCCTTGCATCACCTGACCCTCAGCTTCCTCCTGCCGTCCCTGGTGTTCAACGGCGGCGGCAGCATCGGCCGGGTGCTGGTGCATGCGGTGATCCTGATCGCCGAGGCCGCGACCCTGATGTGGACCGCCCTGTCCAGCGTCCGCATGCTGGACAGCCTCGAGGATGCCCGGGTGGCGAGCGAGCGGGCCAGTGCGGCCATGCTGGCCGCGGAGGCGGACAAGCACGACGTGTTCGCCCAGGAGGAGCGCCGCGCCCGCGAACGCCGCCAGCAGGAGGTGGAAGCCAAGGCCCAGATGGCGGCCATGGTGGATCAGATCGCCCAGGCCCTGAGCCGTCTGGCCGCAGGCGACCTGACCTGCCGCATCCGGGATCCCTTCACCGACGAGTTCGAGGCGATCCGCCAGGACTTCAATCGCGCCATGGAAAAGCTGGGCGAGACCATGGGCGGCGTGGTCGGCCAGGCCCAGGACATCCGCCACGGGGCGGACGAGATGAGCCAGGCGGCCGACAACCTCGCCCTGCGGACGGAGCGCCAGGCCGCGAGCCTGAACGAGACCTCCACGGCCCTGCAGGAGGTGACCGTCACGGTCCGCTCCACGGCCGAGACGGCCCAGCAGGCGGCGCGTCTGGTGACCGATGCCCGGGAACAGGCCGACCGGTCCGGCGGGGTGGTGACCGACGCGGTCCGTGCGGTGGGCGGCATCGAGCAGTCGGCGCACAAGATCAGCCAGATCATCGGCGTCATTGACGAGATCGCGTTCCAGACCAACCTCCTCGCCCTGAACGCCGGGGTCGAGGCGGCCCGGGCCGGGGATGCGGGACGGGGGTTCGCCGTGGTGGCCATGGAGGTGCGGGCCCTCGCCCAGCGCTCCGCCGACGCGGCCAAGGAGATCAAGGCCCTCATCGCCGAGTCCGCCACCCAGGTGGAGCAGGGGGTGGAACTGGTCGGCCGCACCGGCAAGGCCCTGAGCGGGATCGTCGAAAAGGTGGTGCAGGTGGCCGATCTCGTCGGTCGCATCGCCGCCACGGCTCAGGAGCAGGCCGCCGGGCTGAACCAGGTGACCGCCGCCGTCCGGGAGATGGACGACGTCACCCAGCAGAACGCCGCCATGGTGGAGGAGACCACCGCCGCCAGCCACCGGCTGACCCGCGAGGCCGAATCCCTGAGCCGGCTCGTCTCCCAGTTCGCGGTGGACGGGGCCGCGCCCGCGACCCCGCCGGCGATCCGGTCACGCCGCACGACAGGGACCGCCGCGCCTGCGCCGCGATCCCGGCCGACCGCGGACGCCCGGGCACTGCAGGCCCGGGTCGCCGAAAGCTGGGACGAGTTCTGAGGCGAAGGCGCGCCGCGGGCTTGAAGAGGATCAAGCGCCACTCATGCGCATCATCCTGAGGCGGGCGAGACGCCTGTCTCGCACGCCGCCGAAGCCGCCTACCGCCCGCCGGCGCTCGGCGGATTGCCCACCAGCCGTTCCATGGCCGCCTCCGCCGCCACGGGATCGCGGGCGGCGATGGCCTCTCCGGCCTCCCGGTGCAGCCGGATGTCGGTCATCTGCGCCTCCGGGCTCTGGCGCTCCATGGCGAAGATCCAGAAGCGGGTGGCGATGTTCTGCAGGGACACGATGAAGCGCGCCAGCATCGGATTGTGCGTGGCCCAGGCCACGGCCTTGTGGAAGTTGCGGTCCATTTCCAGCAGAGCCCGGTAGTCGCCCCGCTCCACCGCCGCCTCCGCCCCGTCGAAGGCCGCCCGGATCTCGGCAATGTCGTGGTCCGTGGCCGCCAGTGCCGCCAGGGCACCGGAGCGGCCTTCCAGCAGACGGCGGACCTCGAAGGCGTGCTCGATCTCCCTCAGGTCCAGCGGGGCCACCACGGTGCCCACCCGGGCCCGGCGCACCACCATGCCCTCCAGCGCCAGGCGGCCCAGCGCCTCGCGCAGGCCCGCCAGCCCCGCGCCATAGCGAAGGGCCAGCCGCTTTTCCTCCAGCGGCGTGGACGGGGGCAGGGCGCCCAGGATGATGTCGGACAGGAGCTGCTCGTAGATGCGCGACTTCTGCAGGTCGGGCGCCCAGTCGCGGGTGTCGGTGGGGCGATGGTCGGTCAGGTCGTCATGGGCCATGGCAGCAGCCTAGCATGCCGTCGCGGGCGCGTCAGGTGCCCGGATCGGCCTCGGGATCATGCAGGAATTCCGGGGCGGGGAAGTCGATGGCGTCCTCCACCTCCTCCAGGATGGTTTCGGAGAAGACCTGGCCGCGGACGCTGATCCCGGCCCGCTCCACGCTCTTCGGATCGCCGCTGATGAGGGGATGCCATGGTGCCAGCCCGCGTCCCTCGTGCAGACGGCGATAGGCGCAGGTGGTGGGCATCCAGCTCAGGTCGGCGATCGCCTGCGGGGTCAGCTTGATGCAGTCCGGCACGAACTCCCGCCGCGCTTCGTAGTTGGAACAGCGGCACGCCTCGGCGTCGAACAGGCGACAGGCGGCGCGGGTGGGGATGACCTCGCCGGTCTCCTCGTCCTCGAAGCGCACGACGCAGCAGCGTCCGCAGCCGTCGCACAGGCTCTCCCACTCCGAATCGGACATGGATTCGAGGGATTTGGTTTCCCAGAAGGGCTTATCGCTCATCCCAAAGGCCCGTAGAGTAATCCGACGCCGAACGCCACACTGTTGACGACGGTCCCCATCCCAGAGCCCTGCGACCCGTGACCTACTGGACGCCAGACCCTCCGACCGCCGCCAGCCCGTCCGGATCGATCCGGGCGGATCTGGCCCATGCGCGGATGGTCCGGCGGCAGACCCTGGTCCGGGGGCTGGTGGTCGGGGTCATCGGCGGGGTGCTGGCGGCGGTCCTGATCAGTCTGTGGGTCTGGCGCATCGCCTTTGCCGAGCTGCCGCCGATCCCGGGCAAGTCGGCGCTCTGGTCCATGAACCGGCCGCCGGGGATCACCTTCCTCGACCGCAACGGTCAGGTGCTCGGCCAGCGGGGCTTCCGCCACGGATCGCCGGTCAGTCTCGCCCAGCTGCCTCCCTATGTGTCCAAGGCGTTTCTGGCGGCGGAGGACCGGCGCTTCTACCAGCACCATGGGGTGGATCTGGTGGGGGTCGCGCGTGCGGCCCGGGCCGACCTGATGGCCCGCCGGGTGGTGCAGGGGGGCTCGACCCTGACCCAGCAGGTGGCCCGGGGCATCTTCCTGTCCCCGGACCAGACCCTGACCCGCAAGCTGCAGGAGGCGGCCCTGTCCTTCCGGATCGAGGCCATGCTGAGCAAGGACGAGATCCTCACCCTCTACCTCAACCGCACCTATTTCGGCGGCGGGGCCTATGGGGTGGAGGCCGCCAGCCGGCTCTGGTTCGGCAAGCCCGCGGCGCGTCTCGACCTGTCGGAGGCGGTGCTGCTGGCCTCCCTGCCGAAGGCCCCCACGCGGCTCGATCCCGGCAACAATCTGAGGGCGTCCATGCGTCGCAGCCGGCATGTGCTGGACCGGATGGTGGCGGAGCACTGGATCACCGACGCCCAGCGGCGGGACGCACTGGCGCATCCCCCGGTGCTGGCGCCCGAGCCCGCGGGGGAGGGGGACTACGGCTATGTGTTCGACATGGCCGGTGCCGAGGCCCGACGCCTGGTCAATGGGGCGGCTCCGGATCTCGTGGTGCGGCTGACCATCGATCCCCGCCTGCAGAAGGAGGCCACGCGCGCGCTTCGCTCGGGCGTGGCCGCCGCCCGGGGGCGGGGCGCGACCGAGGGGGCGCTGGTGGCGCTCGGACCGGACGGGGACGTGCTGGCCCTGGTGGGGGGACTCGATCACCGGGATTCCGCCTTCAATCGCGCGACCCAGGCGCGGCGCCAGCCCGGATCCGCCTTCAAGCCGCTGGTCTATGCCACCGCCTTCGCCGCCGGCATGATCCCCGAGGATGTCCGGCCCGACGCCCCGGTGAAGTATGGCGACTATGCGCCGGAGAATTCCGACGGGACCTATCGGGGCAATATCAGCCTGACAGAGGCGGTGGTGCGCTCCGTCAACACCGTCGCCGTGCGGGTGGCGCACGAGGTGGGACCGGCAAGGATCGGGGTGCTGGCCCGGCAGTTCGGCCTTTCCGGCATTCCCGCCGACCCCGCCCTGCCGATCGCGCTGGGCGCCTATGAGGTGACCCTGGCGGAACTGACCGGGGCC